>CAYVUX010000468.1:0-3497 GCA_964455075.1 uncultured Desulfobacteraceae bacterium
CCCCGGGGCGACAGCATCATCCTGCCCGGAGACCGGCTCATCATATTCGCAATGCGAGAGGTGGTACCCAAACTGGAGAAGCTGCTCACCGTAAAACTGGAATTCTTTTGATACACGTTCAAGCCATTGCGCGATTCATCGCCATCCTCGCTTTTTTTCTCGGGTTGTCCATGGGGGCGCCGGTTCTCGTGTCCCATTTTTACGGGGACGGGGCAACCGCATCCCTTCTTTTGTCTATGCTCGTTACCTCCGCAGCCGGGCTCGGCGGCGTGCTCCTGACACGAAGCAAGGAGGCCGTTGTCCTGAATCATCGGGACGGGGTCGCCATCGTGACCCTTGGCTGGGTTGTTGCCGGCCTGTTCGGATCTCTTCCCTACCTCTTCTCGGGGGCGATCCCCTCATTCAGCAACGCCTATTTTGAATCCGTCTCCGGTTTCACGACCACGGGAGCCACCGTGCTGGCAGGCATTGAACATCTTCCCACGGGGATCCTGTTGTGGCGAAGCCAGACTCAATGGCTGGGCGGGATGGGAATTATCGTTCTGTCCATTGCCGTACTCCCATTTCTCGGTGTCGGCGGCATGCAACTGTACAAGGCGGAAATCCCCAGCCCCATGGTAGACAAGCTTAAGCCGAGGATCTCTGAGACAGCCAGAACGCTCTGGAAAGTGTACGTGGTCATCACACTCCTTGAAATCGTTCTGCTCTCGGCAGGCGGCATGCGTCTCTTTGACGCCGTTTGCCACGCCTTCTGCACCATGCCGACCGGCGGATTTTCCACCAAGGACGCCAGCATCGCCTATTACGGGAGTGCATACTCGGATGGAATCATCATTCTCTTCATGCTTCTCGCAGGAATCAACTTCTCCCTCCATTACCGTCTCGTCAACGGGGATCTCGGGGTCTTCGGCAAGGATCCGGAATGCAGGGTCTTCCTGGTCTTGATCCTGACATTCATCGCGGCCGTCACATGGAACATCTGGGGGAGTGTTTACAGTTCCTTATCTCAGGCCCTTCGCCATGCCACATTCCAGGTCGTATCCATCATCACCACTACCGGATTCGTGACGGCGGACTACGAGACCTGGCCGGGCTTGTCCCAATTCATTCTTCTCGCGTGCATGTTTTTTGGGGCCATGGCCGGTTCCACGGGGGGCGGGATGAAGACCATGCGCATCATGCTCCTGGTGAGGCATGGATATCAGGAGGTATTCCGTATCATCCACCCGCGAGCAGTAACCACGTTGAAACTGGGAGGAAAGCCGATACCGCAGGAAACCCTGAGCGGTATATGGGGCTTTTTCGTCCTCTACATATGCCTGTTCATCCTGGCCACGCTGATCATGGCCTCTCTGGGCCTCGATCTGGTATCGGCCCTGGCTTCCGTGGCCGCCTCTATCGGGAACATCGGCCCGGGGCTGGGTCTTGTGGGTCCCACAAAAAACTTCTTGTCCGTTCCCCTGTTGGGAAAGTGGGTACTGATCTTTTGCATGCTGCTAGGCCGGTTGGAGATTTACACGGTCATTCTCCTGGTCACGCCCGAGTACTGGAAGAAGTGAATCTCCCCAAAGAACCCCTGAAGCGCCATACGGTATCAAAGAGAAACCGGGGGCGCCACGGTCCTCTTGCCCCGGCCGGCGCACGCCCTGCAATCATTGCCACTTCGGGTACGCGAAGACGATTAATGAGCATATTCAAAGTCTTAGCCCACATGCAAAAGGGGACTCGAATCCCCCCCAAATTTTCCCTTGATGCTCCAAATTGAATGTTCTACATTGGAATCGGAGCGCTTCAGAGATTGTCTTTGGTTTTCCCCTTTTTGCATAAGTATTTTTTGCCCCTTGAGTCACTTTGAAACATGTTGCATTTTGTCTCAACATCAAGGCCGACGGAGGTCCTAGCGGAAAGATTACTTTGGTATTTTTAGAATTGGGCTCCGAGTCCGGTCCGCATGAGGCTCCTTGATGCGCGCAGGAAAGCCGCCGGGGCCCTCGACGCCGGCACATTGCATTATATCTGCATGATATAGCGGCTGCGGTCCCAAAACGGGAATGTTTCCGACAACCCAAAGAAAGGAGAGATTGCGGTGAACAAGTCGAAACTGTTTATTGCCACGGCCCTGTTGATGGTTTTGTCCTTTATCACGGTTGCGCTGGCGCAAACCGGAGGCGATCTCACGACACCGGACATGCCCGGCAAGATGCAACAGGCGATTCAAAAGAGCCTGGAAGACGAAACGCACGCTGTGCAAACCCGAGAGGTGATCACCCCCGGAGCGGAGCCCGGCTTCCTGGGCATCCCGGGTGCCCCGCAGACCCGTCTTTTGATAGGACTGCTCTGGGCGATCTGGGTCGGATGGATCTTCTCCACGGTCGGGGCCTTCGGCGGCATCATGGCCGGGGTCGGGCATATCACCATCTTCGGCCTGGCCGACTATGCCAAGGCCTTTGGGAAGGGAAACCCGGTAAACAACCTCCTCACCGACTCGATCCGCGTCTCCAACCAGTGGCTGGTGGGTTTAAGCGGCGCCATCTCTTCGTTTAACTATTACCGGATGGGCCGTCTGGTAGCGCCGCTTGGCGTCTGCCTGGCCATCGGCGGCGTGGGCGGCTCCTGGCTGGTGCCGGAACTGACCGCCGGAAAAATCTCCCTGAAAGCCTATATCGGATACTTCGGCATCATCGTTTTTATTCTCGGTTGCTTTCTTATTTACGAAGTCACCCCGAAAGGGGCTGCCCGGAAAAAGGAAGCCAAGGCGGCCGCCCAGGCATTCGAGAAGGCCATCCGGGAAAAAACCGACACTTCCGACCAGGGCGTCAAGATCATCGAAGGCTCCTACAAGTTCATGTGGATCGCCGTCGCACTTGTGGTGGCCTCGGCCCTGTGGATCAACCTGGTACCTGTCGCCAAATGGCTGGCCTACATCATGGTGATCATCGGCTGGCTGCTCACCCTGCTGGTCGGAAAGATCCGGTTCACGTTCTTCGGCCAGGAGTTTTCATTCAAGGCCTGGATTCCGATGGCGGGCGGCATTTTCATCGCGGCCATCGCATCTTTCATCGGGGTAGGCGGCGGTTTTCTCTACGTGCCTTTTCTGACCTCGGTCGCCGGGCTGCCCATGTTTCTGGTGGCCGGCACCTCCGCCTTGTGTGTGCTGGTGGGGATGATCGTATCGATCTTCTCCTACATGGTGGGCAAGGGCGTGGTCATTGCCTGGGGGCTCATCGGAGTCGAGCTCATCGGGATTTTCATCGGATCCATGATCGGTCCGCGCACGTCAAAATACATCCCGGACAAGGTTCTGAAAATCATCTTTATCGTTCTGGCCTTCTACGTGGGACTACGCTATACCACCAAGGGGTTTCTGGGGTACAGCATCGTACCCCCGTTCTAAAGCCCTGATCAAACGCACCGGTGCGGTCCGGTTTCCGACCGGGCTGCACCGCTTAGGGCTCACTCAAAAATAAATTCACAGAATTGACGATCAGATTTGGGTC
>CAYVUX010000469.1:0-3495 GCA_964455075.1 uncultured Desulfobacteraceae bacterium
CATCTTATCCTCCAGCGCCGCGATCCCGATCGGCCGTTGCCGGCCGTCCGGTTTGCGGGAATATGTGCGGGAATATGGGGTCACATCTTGATTTGTGAATTGAGTAGAGGATAATCCCTTTGGAAAATTTATCGTTTTTCATTTTCTATTTTGCTCTTTCCACGATATGGCCGACAGCCGTGTAGCTTATGCCAAACATATCTCCTGTTTCCCTGCTCGTACAGGCGCCACTTTGTCATAACAGAAACACCCAGGGATCTCTCTTCTCCTTTTCCTTACGATAAAAGCGGTCCTTTTCTTTGAAACCGCCTCTATCCGAAAGCCTGTTTCAGAGTCGCTTCGGCTCCCGCCCCGGCACGATTGCCCGCTGCCGGGACGTTTCACGGTGCGGCCAGCCACCGACATATTTCGTTTCTATCACATCCAGAAAACCGGCTCGTTCCCAGGATGACGCCGTGTCGAAAATCCTCCTACGAACGCTTTATCAATCAACTGCATCTCTTTCGGAGACCGGGGGCATTTGAGGTTCTCCGGTCCTTGATTTCCGATGCCTTCGGCGAATGAGTTTCTCGATGCCGATGATCCAACTGATCAAGGCGCTATACCCCAGCACCAGTCCCCAGTGAACAACCCCCATGGGCTGAGTTTGAAAGATGGCATTGAAAACGGGGGTATAGGTAAAGATGACCTGAAGGCCGACCATGACGGTCACGCCGCCCCACAGCCAGCGATTGGAGAAGAGACCCAGTTGCCAGAACGACCGGGTGAGGGAACGGCAGTTGAACAAATAGAACATCTCGCCGAAGACGAATGTATTAACAGCCATGGTCCGGGCCAGGTCTTCGTTGCCCGAGGCTTGGATCTCCATTTCAAAAAGCCCGAACGTCCCCATCAGCAAAAGGAGGCTCATGAGCGCGATTCTGAAAATGAGGGCACGGTTGAGGATCGGTTCCCCCGGCTCCCGGGGCGGACGGGTCATGATGCCGGGCTCTTTGGGCTCGAAGGCCAGCGTAAGCCCTAACAGCAGGGCCGTGGTCATGTTGATCCACAGAATCTGCAACGGAAGAATGGGAAGGGCAACGCCCAGGAAAATGGCCAGCATGATCACCAGGGCCTCGCCGCCGTTGGTCGGAAGGGTCCAGGCGATGAACTTGGTCAGGTTGTCGAAGACCCCCCTCCCTTCCTCCACCGCAGCCTTGATGGTGGAGAAATTGTCGTCGGTAAGCACCATGTCCGCTGCCTCCTTGGAGACATCGGTCCCGGTGATCCCCATGGCAACACCGATGTCGGCCTGTTTGAGGGCGGGCGCGTCGTTGACCCCGTCTCCGGTCATGGCCACCACACGATCGCGTTTCTGAAGGGCCTCTACCAGTCGAAGCTTCTGTTCCGGCGACACCCGGGCAAATACAGCGGTCCGCTCGGCCGTATCCACCATTGCCTCATCCCCAAGCTGGGAGAGATCCTGCCCCGTAATCACTTCTCGGGTGTGAATGGAACAAGCCTCACTGCACAGTCCGAGCTGGCGAGAAATGGCCGCAGCGGTGCCCGCGTGATCACCGGTGATCATCTTGACCAGAATGCCCGCTTTCTGGCAAACCCCGATGGCCTCCATGGCCTCCTGCCTGGGCGGGTCGATCATCCCCTGAAGACCGAGAAACGTGAGCCCTTCCTGGAGGTCCTCATGGGTAATGCGCGTAGTTTCCGCCGAAACCTCCTTGCGGGCAAAGGCCAGGATCCTGAGCCCGTCGTCGGCCATGCCTTCCACCCGGCCATGGATCTCCTGTGCATCCGCCAGATTCAACTCACCGACTGCTGTGTAAAGGGTACTGCAATCCACACACAGGCTTTCGATAGAGCCCTTAACATAGATGACCCTTGGTTTCCCCGGCCCCTGGTCGTTGAGGGTCGCCATGTACTGGCGGGCCGATTCAAAGGGGATGCTGTCGATGCGCGACATCTCATGATTCAGGCTCTCCGGAAAGATCCCCGCCTTTGATGCACAGGTGATGAGGGCCCCCTCTGTAGGATCTCCCTCTACGGTAAAGATCTCGCGGGTCTGTTTCACCACAGAATCATTGCATAAAACGCCTGCCTTCAGAACCTCCATCAAGGCCCAGTTGTCGGCCGCATCCGGCCCGCCTTCCCTGGGGATGATGCGGCCCTTCGGGGCATAGCCAACCCCTGATACAGCATATAGAAAGCCGCCGGCATACAGTTCGGTTACGGTCATCTGGTTCTGGGTGAGGGTCCCGGTCTTATCCGAGCAGATCACAGAGGTGCTTCCCAGGGTCTCCACCGCCGGCAGCTTGCGAATGATGGCATTTCGCTTGGCCATGCGCGAAACTCCGATGGCCAGGGTGATGGTCATGGCCGCAGGCAGTCCCTCGGGTATGGCCCCCACCGCAAGGGCCACCGAGGCCATGAACATTTCCACCCATTGTTGCCCCCGCAAATACCCCACCAGGAAGGTAACGGCCGCCAAAGCCATGATCACATACAGAAGTATTTTGCTGAAATACTCGATTTTGCGGGTCAGGGGCGTGGCCAGGACCTCGGCCGAGGTAATCATCTCCTTGATTCGGCCGATTTCGGTAT
The DNA here is from genome assembly GCA_964455075.1 of uncultured Desulfobacteraceae bacterium. Taxonomy (GTDB): domain Bacteria; phylum Desulfobacterota; class DSM-4660; order Desulfatiglandales; family Desulfatiglandaceae; genus CAYVUX01. Next base: position 2,596 of record CAYVUX010000469.1, read on the forward strand.
GATCGCCTGTGCCGATCACCACGCCCTTGGAGCCGCCATGGGTCACCAAGGTGGAAGAGTAGGCCATGTTCCGGCGGTCCGGAAGGACGGTTTCCTCAGGGAGCTTCACATCCTCCTTTTGCACCGAGAGGCTTTCCCCGGTAAGGGTGCTTTCATCAATTCTAAATTCCCGGGTGTCAAATAGGCGCACATCAGCCGGGACCTTGTCGCCGGATTGCAGAAAGACGACATCCCCGGGCACAAGCTCCCGGGCCGGGACCTTCTGCCGCCTGCCGGCCCTCTGGACCATGGCGCTGCTCACCATGGCCCGGGCCAGGGCATCAATGGCCTTGAGGGCCTTGGCTTCCTGAATGAAGCCGATCACGGCATTGACAAGGATGACTCCGAAGATAACCCCAGCCTCCACCCATTCCTGAAGAAACAGGGTGAGCAGGGTGGCCACCAGGAGAATGATCACCAGGGGCTGGTTGAACTGAACCAAAAAACGGATGACCGCGCCCTGGCCCGTTTGTTGAGTCAAGGCATTTTCCCCAAAGGCCTTTCGCCGGGACAAAACCTCCTCCTCGGTCAGGCCCCTGGCTGGATCTGTTGTTTCAAGCGTCTCCGCGACCTCCTTCAGATCCAGACGGTGCCAGGATTCCGTTGGCAGAGTCTCCATATATTTTGATCTCCTTCAAAAGATGCAGCGGCAATTCCCTGAGGCAGGCCCTCAGCCGCAATCCAGTCAGGCTCTGCGGTTTGAAAACCTTTACAAACATAGGCAGGACAATTCCCTGCCCGAAGGCACATATTTTTATAGTGGGTGTATTGTATTCTCAGCAGCCCCGGCAAGACAACCATTTCTTCCCTGGAATTCCGATATAAGGATTAAACGAGGAACTGTGTTGCCGAAAGAAGGCC
>CAYVUX010000470.1:0-3492 GCA_964455075.1 uncultured Desulfobacteraceae bacterium
ACACCTTGAACGGACGCCGGATCTTCTCCACGAGGCCCGGAAAAAAACGGGCGATGGTCATTCCAACAGCCAGGGGCAGGCCGAGAATCATGAAAATCGTGGCGAAAACGTCGACCGGGTTCAAACTCACCTGTTTAAGAATGGGCGATGTGGCCGGATTCAAGCTCCCCCAAAAGGCCAGGTTCAGCGGGGTCATGAAGATAGCCGCAGCGGTGGAGACCGCTGTCATACTGATGGACACGGCCGTGTTGCCGCGGGCCAGATACGTCATGATATTCGAGAGGTTTCCGCCGGGACAGGAGGCGATCAGGATCATTCCCAGGGCCATGGAGGGAGCCGGCTTGATCAAAAGGGTGAGGAGGAAGGTAAACGCGGGAAGGAGAAGGAACTGAGCTCCCAGTCCAATGGCCGGAGCTTTGGGCAAAATGAAGATCCTTTTGAAATCCGAGACCTTGAGCTCCAAGGACACCCCCAGCATCATGAGACCGATAACCACATTGATTGCAAAAAGTCCTTGGGGATTGAAGTGCAGCCGGATCTGGTCGATGGCTGAGGCATCCATGTCACTTTCCCCCTGGTTCCTGGTGCATTTTCTTGAAGTGAATGAGGCCGGGCGCCCACATGTGTTTGACCGGATCCACGTCCACATGAATCACCGCGCACTTGCCGGAATCCAGAGACCGTTCGAGGGCGGCCCGCAGTTCAGCGGGATCAGCCACGCGTTCGCCGTGCCCGCCCATTGAGTGGGCCAGTTTGTCAAAGGCGATCTCCCCAAGGTCCGTATAGAACGTCTCCCCGGGCCCCAAGGATTTCTTGATCATGGTTTTGAGAGGCTTGAGTGCGAACTGCTGATTCATCTTCACCATGCCCCACTGGCGGTCGCAGCAGACGAGAAACACCACTTTCAAACCATGCCGCACCGCGGTTTCAATCTCCTGAGGGTGGAAGCCGAAGGCCCCGTCGCCGATAATGCAAAACACCTGTCTCTCGGGGCGGGCCACGGCCGCTCCCAGCGCCTGGCCCACTCCCGCCCCGAGCATCCCGAAGTGGTGCGTCCCGAGTTGCGTGTTGGCGGCACGAATCGGATAATAAAAAATTCCCCATACCGCCGTATTGCCCCCGTCAAATACCACGATCGCGTCGTCCTGGAAGACTTCACTGCACACCTTCCCCACATGAGCGGTGACCATGGGGACCGACGCATCATCGAGCTTCTTGTCAAGGTCCGTGCGATTTTTCATCTTGGCCTCGGCCAGTTTGCGCACACGCTCCCGGCGGGCATCCAGATCCATTTTGGCCCTCCGTGGCGCCAGGGCTTCCAGGAGTCTTCCGAGAAATTCCTTCACATCGGCAAGGACGGGCAGGTCCGCAGGCCTGTTCATGCCCAGGATTTCCTCGTCTGCGTCCACCTGGATGAGCCTCTGCTCTCCCGCCGGCGCCCAGTAGGGAGGCTTTCCCCACCAGTCCGTCTCCCCCAGGCGCGACCCCAGGCAGAGCACCACGTCCGCGGCCTTGCGAAGCTCGTTACAGGCCTTCACATGCACCATGGGCCAGGAAAGCTCCGAGGTCTCGGGAAGAACCCCGCGGCCGGACCAGGAAGTCGTCACCGGGGCATGAAGGAGATCCGACAGCCGGGCCAGTTCATCGAAAGCGCTCGAGTGGATCACGCCGCTTCCCCCGTGAATGAGAGGCAATTCGGCCTCGGCAAGATAGGCGGCCGCCCGTTCCACAAGATCCGCCGCCGGGACAATCCGGTCCGTCTTTCGGTATCGGCGAGGCTCCCAGAGGGGCTCCGCCCTGCCTTTCCCGTTTATCACGTCTTCCGGGACGTCCACGTGTACCACTCCGGGTCTCCCCCGGTAACTCATCCGGAGAGCACGACGCATGATCTCTTGAATTCGGGCGAAACCGGACACCGACCAGGATCCCTTGGAAATAGGCTTCATGGCGGCCACCTGGTCGAGGTACTGATAGGCGCCTCCCCGATCCGGGTACGAAATCCCGGTCCGCCGGGAACTCGTAATCACCAGCACGCGGTTTCCCTCGGCGTTCTCCACAGTCGCCCCGGAAAGCACATTGGCCACCCCCGGGCCGTTGCTCGCAATGCAGATCCCCAGACCCCCCGTCATCCTCGCATAAGCCCCGGCCATGTGAGCAGCCGTCGCCTCGTGCCGCGGGGTCACCAGATCCATTCCGTAACGGTTGAGACTCACGCAGAGGGAAAGATACGTCCCGTCCACAATGCCGAAGATCTTTCGAACACCCTCCTTCGCGAGCATCCCTGCAATCACTTCCCCCCCCGTGATGGTTTTGGTCATGCGCTTCTCCTATTTTAACGTTTCCTTGCGCTGGAGCCCTGTCCCGTCGGCCGCCCACCCGCCGGGGCCGCATTTCGAAACGGTCGGGAGGTACCACGTTCTTGTATCCTTTGTCAAACCCTGTTGCTCTGAGAACCTTTCCGACAACCTCCCAGCCGGGCAAGCAGCCGCCTCGAAAAAATCCGCATGAAACACCGATCCGGCAAAGAAAAAACGAAGGGGAGACCGGTTTTTTCTTGAAACTTCACACACCGTGCCTATTTTTCTTGACAACTTTGCCTCTACCGGGGCATACAGCGGATTTCAAAACTTCAAATGGAAAGGACGTGATCAAAATGGTTTGTGCAAACGTAAAGGAAGGATACGAGTGCTTCTTCATGACCAAGACCGGCTGCCAGTTCAACGGCGGCACCTGCCACCCCATCGTCGAGCAGTGTGAAGGCTGTCAGAGAATCCAAGAATTCCCCGCAGGAAAATACTGCCAGGTTTCCCCGGATCCGATTTCGAAATGGCGCATCGGCAACTGCAACATGGCCACCCACATGAAAGAAGACAGCAAGAAATCGAACGGGAAAGTGAACCCCCTGAAGGCCTCCAAGAGAAACGGGCGTCGCTAGCAGGTTTCCGTTCGGCAGCCGCATCTTCCGCAATCTTTGCATCCGTTCCCGGGATTGCTTAGGGCTGGGGCGATCCTTTGATCTTCTTGATTCTGCGGAATGCTGCGGCATGCGGCACAAGATCGGGAATCCGTTGAGGCCCAAAATTCCTTTTGGACGACCTTAACATGCAGACGGCTGCGTTTTTGGAACGCAAGAATCTGTTGAGGGAGAGGTTTGCCCCGCCGACCCTCGAGTCAGCAGCCCGACAGCCTTCCAGGACTCTCTGTCCTTCCGGGGCCTTCATGACGCCTCTCTGGTGACGTACATAAGGAATTCACGATTTCCCTTCGGGCCTAAGAGGGGCGAAGGGATGTGCCCACGAACGGTCCAGCCCATTCCCTCGAAAAAGTCTCCAAGGGTCTCCAGAACCGAGCGGTGGAGCGCCGGATCGCGGACGACCCCGCCCTTGCCCACCCGCCCCTTTCCCACCTCGAACTGAGGCTTGATCAGCATGACGGCGAAAGCCCTCTCGGTGAGGATAGCCGCGACGGGAGGAAAGGCCCGTTTATGAGAAA
>CAYVUX010000471.1:0-3489 GCA_964455075.1 uncultured Desulfobacteraceae bacterium
AAAACAGACCTTTCCTGGCATCCGGCATTGGGCCTCCTCGCTGTGGGTCACCATGACAATGGTCGTCCCCTCATGGTTCAGAGCTCGAAACAGTCCCATCACGGCCAGGCTGTTGCGGGTGTCCAGATTGCCCGTGGGTTCGTCGGCCAGGAGAATGGGCGGGTGGTTCACCACGGCCCTGGCTACGGTGACACGCTCCTGCTCGCCACCGGAGATGCTGCTCGGCAGCCGCTCTTTTTTGGATGCCATTCCCACCCGTTCCAGGGCCTCCCGGGCCCGTGCCTGCTTTTCCTTTGCCGTCATCCGCAACGCGGCCAGGGGAAGCATCACGTTTTCCTCGACTGTGAGATAGGGGAGGAGATGGAAACTCTGAAATACGAACCCCAGGTATTCCCTTCGGAAATTCGCCCGCTGCTCCTGGGTCAGTGCGTAAACGTCGAGTCCGTCCACCACATACCGACCGCTGGTGGGTCGGGAGAGTGCCCCCATCATGGCGAGAAGCGTTGATTTTCCGGACCCCGACTCTCCCATGATGGAGATGAACTCCCCGCTTCGTATCTGCAGATTGATCCCGCCCACTGCGGTCACGGTCGTCTCTCCATGGCCGTATTGCTTCACAAGGTTCTCTATAAGGATGTCGCTCATGGACATTTCTCCTACAGGGTTCGCAGGGCTTCACTAGGGTCCATCCGCGCCGCCAGAAGGGCGGGATAGAGGCTGGAAACTACGCCCAGCATGACGGCGAACGGAAGGATTCCCAGGGCCAAGGCCGGATCGATGGAAAGGGTGGCGCCGTGGCTTCCCCCGAAAAAGGGGAGGGCCATCTTTGTGGCTCCCATTCCTGAAAGGAATCCCAGCACGCCTGCCAGTGCGGACAAGAACGCCGCTTCATAGAGCACCAGACGGATCACCTGGCCCCTTTTGAAGCCAACGGCCCGGAATACGCCGAATTCCCATGTCCGTTCCCGCACGCTGGCCATCATGGTGACGAGAACCACCATGGCCCCCACCAGTATGACCACGAAGGAGAGGCCGAAGGCAGCCTTGCGGAAATGAACCAGGGTGTCCATCCTGCCCTGTACCACCTGCTTGATGGCCATGACCTTGGCCCCGGGCAGAGCCCCGGAAATCTGTCGCACCATCTCCTCTATCGGACAGCCCGTGCAGAGCGCCGCCACCTCGGCCAGGGAAATCCGGCCTTCCTTTCCCAGCAGGCTCTGGGCAACGGGCAGGCGTGCAAACACGATCTGGTCGTCCTGGGATCCCGTAGGCTTCAGAACGCCCGATACCGTCATGGCCCCATCCTGGATGATGAGTCGGGAACCCTGGGTAAGTCCCAAAACCCGGGCCGCCTCCGATCCCAGTAGCACCGCTCCCGAATCCGGTGCTTCGCCCTCCATGTCCCACCAGGGCCGGAGAAACGGAACCATGTCAAACCGGATGCCTGCCAGGAGCACGGGTTGGTCTTGGATACGAACGGTCCCCAACACCATTGGGCCCACCGCGGCCACGTTGCCGGCATTCCGGATCGAGAATACCTTGTTGAGATCTTCCTCCCGGATCTCCTCCATATCAAAGGAAACGCCTCCCAGGGTCAGGCCTCCATAGCTGAGGGACAGGTTCTCGGCCCGCGGCAGAATCAAAATGTTGGCCCCGTATTTCTCCAGCTTATGGTTGATGTCGTCGGACAGGGTCCTGGACAGGCTGGAAAATGCCACCACCGCGGAAATGCCCACGAATAGGCCAAGAAGTACGAAACCGGCCTTGGCCTTTCTGCGCTTGAGATTCCCAATGGCAATGTCTTTGAGTTTCATAGCTGCCCCCTGTTGCTCGGGAAATCGAAGTAGGACCGGCCTTCCAAAATGTCTGTTGCCCGGATGACCAGATCCGTTCCCGATACGCTCCGCCTGAGGGGTGCGGGATTGCATCCACCCTTGATCTCATTGATTCTCACCGAAGCGAACCGCCTGCCGCAGTTGCGGCATACCATGACGTCACCCTCCTGGTAATATCCCTTGCCCGCGGGCCAGCATACGTCGCAGGCGTCGAAGGCGGCCCGGATCACGCCGTCCGAACTCTTGAGGATGAAATAGCGGATGACCTTGCCGTCGTCGGCGACATGTTCAAAGTGTCTGGCCTTGCCGTCGTCGAACAGGGCCAGGGGATAGACAGCCTCATCGGAAGGGGCGGTTGCGGCTGCGGGAGGAGCGTTCCGGGATCCTGTGCCAAAAAAGAGGGCGATGCCGGCCCCGATCACCAGCAGCGCTCCGCCCAAGAGCATAAGCCGGGTCTTTCCTTTCCTGCAGCCGCCTTTCTTCGTTGTTTTCAGAACCGCTGCCTTCTTGGCGTGGTTCTTGTCAAATGGGGGGGACGGATTCGTGGATTTGGATGAATGACTCATGATGACCTCCGTGTACTTCAGTGCCCGTCGGGACACACCAGGGGTGATGAGGCCTTGCGCGGCGCCCGTGATCCCCATGGAACCACCTGTGGGGATTCGGCTCGATTCATACGCAATGGCTCGGAGACTTTCTCAGGATGCAAGGACCGGTTCTCGGGACTCCGCACATGGCCTCATATTCAAAAGGCGCCACGCGGTTCGGGCCGAAATGACTCCAGCCCGCCGTAGGGTCCCCGGAACGGATCAGGGGTGTTCAAATGATGAGACGCTGGTTTTTCAGATAGGCGGGCATGGACGGGTGCGCGTGGAGCGCGGCCCCGGGGCGGCCCCGGACCGCATAGGGATGCTCAGGACCGGGGGATGCAAACCCCGTTACCGCGCTTGAACCGGTATCGGCCTTAAAACGGTGAGGCAGGTAAAAAGCATCGGATTCCCCAGAACGAGCCTGGGAAATATCTCCCGGCCCGCAGCAGCACGCGCCTTCCGTGCTCCCAATGGCAGGTTGGGTCTGTCGGGCACAGCCGTGAACGAACCGGGTTTGTTCCGATGTCCCGGGCAAAGGAGAACAGCAGGCTGCATCGCAGGCGGCGTGCGCCGGGAGGATCAGGGCGGTCAGGATCGCTGCGAGCAGCCCCACGACCAATGATTTTGGTGCTTCCGATTTTTTCATAGGGTCATCCCTGAAAGGATCCTATTAATTCTAAGTAATTTAGTAGGAAATGTCAATAAAACGTTTTTACCGCGGAAGAGACGAGGGGACACGTATAATGCGTGCGAGACTTCGCCTTTGCATCAATATTCGTGGAAAGGCAGGCAGCAGTGCCCCGGTCTCAGAAGGAGGTCATTGGACCCGATTGCCGGGCCAACCCTCCTGGATATTGTATTGCTCGGCTTCCGCAACCATTTCCGTCTTGTCCAGTGCGGCCTTGTGATTCCACGAGGTCCGGTAGAGATCATAAACCCACCCGGTCATGGCCGCGTGAAAGGCCAAAACATCCTCCTTGGACATGGCGATATTCCTGTTGTCAGAAGACCGCCAGATGAAGTCTGCCGGGAGTTGCGCCCCGGGGATAAGGAGCCTTGTGGCG
>CAYVUX010000472.1:0-1373 GCA_964455075.1 uncultured Desulfobacteraceae bacterium
GTCGGAGGCATCACCCGGGCACATGGGCGCAGCACATTTCGAGATCCATTTCTCTTGCCGGTTTCATTAAAAACCGTTGTAAAAATTCTATCCGCATGGTTTAATATTTTTGGCATACCAACTCGTTCGGCGGTTCCATTTCGAGCGGACCCTCCTGCCCAGCCGGCTGAATTCTCTCACTGACAGCGATGCTCTCGCAGAATCCTATGGTATCTTTAGGCTCCTCCTTCTAAACCGACCGAGGCCCAAGGTTCGTTGCTTGAGATCTTTTTCGTTGAGACAGATCGGACAAACAGACACTTTCGGAAAAGTTTTTATTCGGCGTTTCCCGTTCGCATTTTTCTTCCCCGGGAACGGTGTATTATGGTCCCGCCCCAGTCAAACCGAATCGGAAAGGAGGTCGCCACATGAAAGCAGGAATCGTTTTCACCGGCACAGGGCCCATCCTTATCCTGACCACCTATGAGTCCTTTGTGGACCCGAATCTGGTAGAGAAACTCCGGGTAAAAGGAATCAGGAAATTCATCGTCTCGGAGCTCCCCTTGGAAAAAGTCCAGAGCAAGTACGGCAATCATTACAACGTGGTAATGGGAGATCTCAAACAAAGCGATGATTTGAGGATCCTCGACTACAACGGGTACAACGTGTTTCACAATTTCCCGTTCTCGGAGATGGGCAAGCCCGTGTATCACGAGTCTTGACCGCAGGGACAGAAATCAAGACGGCTTGCGCGGGCACTCTTCCGCCCCCTCTCCATAAGCGCTCCGGAAATCGGCGTAGTCCTCCGGGGTGTCTACGTCGCGATCCACCCCCGGCCGAGGAGATTCCACCAGGCATACGGAATCTTCGTATTCCCGGAACAGCCGCCGACCGCCTACGTCGCCTTTGAGGGCGTACAAGTCAGCATAGAATTTCCGGCTGAAAATCACGGGGTGGACGCGCTTTCCTCGCACAGAGAGCGCCCCAAGAGGAAGTCCTGACGCCAAGTATTTCTCGATGAGCAAATTGATCACATCGGCATGAATAAGGGGCATATCGGCCAGGAGTATCATCACGTGATCATGGGTGGAATCCACACATGAAAGTCCGGCCGCGATGGAGGTGCTCATCCCTTCAGGGTACCGCGGATTTCGGACAACCTTCAGTTTCGGGTGGACCAGATTCGTTCCAAGGGCCTTTTCGATCTCCCCCGCCCCGGAGCCCAGGACAAGGACGACCGTGTCCAGTTCGGAGCAGAGTGTCTCTTTGAGCACGCCGGCCAAGATGGACTTGCCCTTAAAAGGCAGGAGTTGCTTGGCCGAGCCCATTCTCGTGGATGAACCGGCCGCCAGGAGCATTCCCGCGATCCTCTCCAAAGGCGGATCCGCGGCGTC
>CAYVUX010000472.1:1383-3481 GCA_964455075.1 uncultured Desulfobacteraceae bacterium
TTCCTTGGCTCCGATCTTGTATGCGGCATCAAACACCCTGAAGTTCATCTCCCTGAACCGGTCGGGACTAATCCGCCCTATGGTAGAACGCAGATCTTCGCCGCTCATGGGGCCTTCCCCAAAGGCCGAGAAATACCCGATCAAGGCGAGATTCGACGCCATGGGAGCGCCCATTTCCATGGCGATTTTCCCCGCAGGAACCGACCGGCAAAGGATTTCCCTTTTCCGGAGGAAATCCTTCACTTCCGCCCTGGGGAAATGGTTCCCCCGGGAGTTTGCGTACAGTTTCGAACGCTTGGCAAGAAAAGCGAGATTTCGGTACGCCTCGTTTTCCTCAAGAGCAAGAACAAAATGGGCGGAGCCTGGTTCGACCAAGCTGCTCCGTACACGCCCGAGTCTCAGGTGCGAAACCACCGAACCCCCTCGTTGGGCCATGCCGTGGGTCTCCGCACCCATCACGCTGAGCCCTTTATCAACGGCGGATTGGGCGAGTACCTTTGTCATGAAAAGGATCCCTTGACCCCCAAGCCCTCCTAAAACAAAATTTACCGCTTCCATGGATTCCCTTGTTCCCTCGTTTTGCAGGTCCATTCACTGGAAAAAAATACACCGACCCTGAGCGGTCCCCGGCTCGACCGCAGACGGGGATCTGCATAAATTTCCGGCTTCAGCCTTCTACAATCGCACCCTCCGGGCAGACCTCGAGGCACACCCCGCAACCGCTGCACAACGCCTGATCAATCGCCGTTTTTCCCGCGGCTTCGTCCTTGTAGAGAGCGGGACACTCAAACCGATTCAGGCAGAAATCGCAATCTGTGCAGTCCTCGGTAATGGTCACTTTTACCTTTTTGGGGATGGCCTTTTCCCTGTAAGCGATGACGCAGGGATGCCGGGCGATGACCACTGCGATGCCCCCGCCGGGATCGGCGGTGTAATCCGTAGCTCGCCTCAGGACGGAGTGCATGGCTTTGAGATCATAAGGATCAACCACTTCCACGAAGTCCACCCCGCACCCCTCAACGACTCTCTCCAGGCTTACGGTTCTGCCGCGACTCCCGTCCGCCCGCACTCCCAGAGCCGGGGTTGGTTGCATTCCGGTCATGGCGGTGGTGAGATTATCCAGAATTACGAGCACAAACCGGGCATCGTTATACACAGCGTTGATAAGTCCGGCGGTGCCTGAATGAAAGAACGTAGAGTCCCCGATAGTCGCTACAATGGGTTGATCTACCCCATCCTGCCGGAAGGCATGATAGAACCCGGAAGCCATGGTAATCGCGGCCCCCATGTCCAGACACGTGTCTACACCACCCAGGTTGAGCCCCAGGGTGTAACAGCCGATGTCTGAGGTGAAAATCGCCTTGGGTCTTCCCTTGCGAATTGCAAAAAACGCCGCTCTATGCGGACATCCCGGGCATAGTGTAGGCTTTCGCACCGGCAGCTCCAGGTTACTCACCAATTCCAAGGCCTCCTGGTCTCCGCCTCCTTCCAGCGACTCCAGACCCAGCTCAATGAGGACTTTTCCGATGACACCCGAGACGACAGCGGGAACGAGTTCTCCTTCCCCCGCCACATGGCCGGAGAGTCGACCGAGGACCTTGTTCCGGTCCCGGAGAAGATACTCTATGACCGAGTCGGTTTCCTCCAGCACCAGCACCTTTTCACAGGCGGACAAGAACCTTTCGGCCAGCTTTTCCGGAAAGGGATACGGCGTTCCGATCTTCAGCACCGGGATGTCATCCCGTTTCCTCTCATCCAGGATGTCTCGAACGGCTGCATAGGGCACGCCCCCGGCTATGATCCCGAGCGGATAGCCCTCGCCCGGTTTCATATCATCGAAATTGTACTCCTTCAGGTTCTCGAATTGCCCGGCGATCTCCTTCAGTTTCCGATTCAACTCTCCATGGAGCACAAATCGAAAGCGGGGCGTAGCCGCCCATCTGCCGGGGTCCTTTTCGAACGCGGCACGCCGGTCAAGGCTCTTCAGGCTGTCCCAGGAAAGATTCTGCCGGGCATGGCACACCCGAATCGTCGGCCTGAGGATCACCGGAACTTTGAACTGCTCGGAAATCTCCATAGCCAGCTTCACCATCTCCCG
>CAYVUX010000473.1:0-3478 GCA_964455075.1 uncultured Desulfobacteraceae bacterium
GGATGTTTTTGGTGATAAAGACATCTTATCACGCCTCAGGAGGAGGCCTTAAACATATCAAGGCGAAAGGAAGGACCCTTATCCAGGCCTATGCACATCCATTTCATCGTTCCGGGATGGCCGCCCCGAAGTTTCTGGGATGTCCTCTATTTCAAATTTCCGCCTCTTTCCCTGGCGACCCTTGCGGGGCTTACGCCTCCAGGTCACCGCATCTCCTATACGGACGAAAGCCTGGGGCCTTTGGACTTCTCTTCAAAGCCGGACCTGGCGGCCGTTTCCATTATGACTCCTCTGGCCCCCCGGGGGTACGAAATTGCGGACCGGTTCCGGAGCATGGGCGTGCCGGTGGTGATTGGCGGGATCCACGCCTCCAACATGCCCCATGAGGCCGCCGCCCACGCGGACGCGGTGGCGGTGGGAGAGGCCGATGAGCTTTGGCCCCGCATCCTCGCGGACACGGAGAAAAACGCTCTCAAACCGATCTACCGTCAATCGAACTTTACGGCCATGGAGCAAATCCCCCCGGCCGACCGGTCCATCTACCCTCCAAAGGGCTACTTCTTTGAAAACATGATCCAGACGACCCGGGGCTGCCCATACCGGTGCGAATTCTGCACGGTGACGGCATTTTTCGGGGGGACCTACCGGGTGAGGCCGATCCAACACGTCATGAAAGAGGTCGAGAGCCTACGGAGGGCCCGCGGCTACATCTTTTTTGCAGACGACAACCTGGTGGCCCGACCCGAGCACGCAGGGAACCTCATGGAGCAACTCGCCCGGCATCGCCTTCGCTGGGTCTGCCAGGCGCCGGTGACCATCGCGCAAGATGAACAGATGCTCCGGGATTTCGCCCGGGCAGGCTGCCACGGGATATTCATCGGGTTCGAAAGCCTCAACACACGAAACCTGGAAATCATGGGGAAGCGACACAACCGGGTGGAGTTCTACGAGGAGTGTATCCGGCGCATTCATGAGCATGGGATCGGCGTCTATGGTTCTTTTGTGTTCGGCTATGATCACGACACCGTAGATGTGTTCGACCGCTTCCTGGAATTCGTGAATCGCACGTGTCTCGACGGCGCCTTCCTCCCGGTGCTCACGCCGTTTCCCGGGACGCGGGTTTACAGAAGGCTCAAGGCCGAAGGCCGGATCCTCACGGAAGACTGGGGCCGCTACGACATGGCCACGGTGGTGTACCGCCCCAGGGGGATGTCTGTAGACCAACTCCAGGAGGGCTTCTGGCGGGTGAACAAGGGGTTCTATTCGCTCCCTTCCATCTTCAGGCGCCTTCTGAGGCCCGGTTCCATACGGAGAAGAAGCCATATCATCTTTATGCCCATGAACTTCGGTCATATTCCAGCCGTTCGAAAGGCCCAAAAGGCCTCCATCGCCACATGAAAAATACCGAAAACGCCCTGTTTTTCTGCTTCATTCCGTGTCTCGGCCCGGCAGGCGAGACCGCTTGCACGGCATCCCCTTCCGGCCGCCTCAGCCGGAAAAATTCCACTGCGCGGAAACCGTCACAAAGAGCAAGGCTTCCAGGATCTCTGCCATAGCCCCCAGCATATCCCCGGTGATGCAGCCCATTTTTCTGTGATAATAGAGAACGATACCCGCGACCGCTGCAACAAAGACGCCGTTCAACAAGAGGGCCCCCCGCCAGCCAAGAAAAAGAGAGAGCGCCGCAGGTGCAAGAATCCCGGAAAAGGCCCACAGGGACATCCGCTTTTCAAAGAAGATCCTCCCTGTTCCCCCGCCGGGCCTCCCGTAGGGGAGGAACCGCATGCCGAACATCATGCCGGCGCGGGCGTAGGCCGGAATCACCGCAAGAAGTACGATCCTGTGATCGTTCAGGGAGGCGATGCCGGCCCACTTGAGAGCCAGCACGCACAGGATCGCCACCGCGCCCATGACCCCGACCCGGCTGTCCTTCATCACCTCGAGGGCCCTTTCTCTGGTCCGCCCCGCATAGAGGCCGTCCGCTGTATCGGCCAACCCGTCAAGATGAAACGCGCCGGTGATGATCACAAGAAAGACCACGTCCAATGCAGCAGCCGCCTGCCGGGGCCAGAGTGTAAGCGCGAGGAAGTCAAATACGAACAGGAGCGTTCCGAGAAGCAGGCCCACCAGAGGGAAAAAAGGGACCGCCCGGTGCGCCTCGAAAGGCCGGGACCCGCCCATGGGAAGAATAGTCAGGAACTGAACCGCGGAGAGAAACGATTTCACAGGAGCCTCAGCTGCCCCGAGGGGCTTTTATCGTCACCGGAAGTCCGGATACCATCCAGACGACCCGGTCGGCTTGTGCGGCGACGGCCTGGTTCACAAACCCGGCCAGGTCTCTGAAGAGACGGGCAAGCCGATTCTCGGGAACAATGCCGCAACCCACTTCATTCGAAACCAGGATGACGTCCCCTTCGGCCTGATCGAGGGCGCGGGCAAGTTGCTGCGTGCGCTCGGCGACCTCCGTCTCTGTATCTCCGTTCGCAAGCAGGTTGTTGATCCAAAGCGTCAGGCAGTCCACCAGTACCACCGTTCCGTGCCCGGCATGCTGTTTGATCGCCTCGGGCAGTAGAACCGGAACATCCAGGGTCGTCCAGTCACTGCCTCTCTCGGTGCGGTGGCGCGCAACCCGGTCACGCATTTCCCGGTCCATGGGCACACAGGTGGCGATGAAAATGCGCGTCCCGGCCTCGATCTTTTCCGCCATATCAAGGGCCACGCGGCTCTTGCCGCTCCTTGCGCCCCCCGTAACCAACACGATCTCACTCAATTCTCCCTCCGAGAGTTCCTTGGCGCATGTTCCCACAGAAGCAATGTTCTCCTCCTCGAAACCGGCATGCAGAGCCATGCACGATGACACCCCGGATTCGGCCCATGCAAACGTCATTTCCCGTTTCAGTGACTGCGCCGCAATTCGAAAAAAATGTCATTCCGGGCGAACGACGCAAGGCAAAGAGAGCTCCGGAATCCGATATGGTTGCCTCCTGTCAAGAAAAAAGACGTCCCCCCTCCCTCCAAAGCGAGGGTTGTGTTTTGTATAACTGTTCGATCCAGCGAGGACGGGATCGGTTTAGCGACGGTTGATCATTCTGATATTCGCGGGTTGGTTACCGGCTTGCATTGTTTCGTCGCGGAGCTGCCTCAGTCTAGTTGCGGGAGTTCGGCATCAGAGCCTTTCCTTGGATTCCTCGAGGGTTCTCCTGACCGGGATCGCGTCCTCACCGGATCGAACAGTATCTTTGTGAGAATCGTTGTCTTTGTACTCCTTTCGTTCGAAGCAATAAGTGCGTAGTCTGAGGGGGCGGTTCCCCGAGAATGGGCCCCACAGATGGCTCGTCGGAGGGGAGCCGCCCCCTCGGACGGAGCGCTCACGGGGTATCTCGCACGGGAGAGCTTTCATGCCCCCACATGCTGTAACCCGCTTTTCAGTTGACCGGCACCTGTTTGGCGATCGCCCACATGAACGCCGACAGTTCCC
>CAYVUX010000474.1:0-3477 GCA_964455075.1 uncultured Desulfobacteraceae bacterium
GGGTCTTTGGCAAGGAGGATCCGCGTCTGCAGTATTCCCTCAAAGAGGAGGACCCTCGGATTCATTTTGCCCTGGTTTGTGCATCATCATCCTGTCCGCCCATCGACCTCTATACTTCCGAAACATTGGACCAGGAACTTGATCAGGCCGGAAAAAGCTTTCTTAACGGGGGCGGACTGATTTTGGACAAGTCGAAAAAAACTGTTCGTCTGTCCCGTATTTTCAAGTGGTACGGGGACGATTTTGGCAACAACGAAGGGGAGCTTTTGCGCCGGCTGGCTGAATTCGTTTATGATGCGGATGAAAGAGATTGCTTGAAGAAGCACGCGAACGGGTTGCACGTGGAGTATCAAAAATACGACTGGAAGCTGAATCGCAATGACCAGGGGGATAATCTCCGGCCGGCCGGAGGGTTTCATGCTCACGGAACGCGGAGGGATGTTTGATCTAAATCTTTCAAGGCCTTTCAAAGTTTTTGGGCGCTTGACGACTCCTCTTGAAAGAGTCGTGGCATGAAGGCTGCTGGAGGGGAGAAACATGACATATACACGATTTGTTGGCGTGGTGCTTTCCTTTTGTCTTTGCGCCGCCGGCTTGGGTTCAATGGCATGTGCGCGGGTTTCGCATGATGATGGAAAAACCTACATCACAGACCGGACCGGTGAACGATGGGAGATGACCGAGGCGGAAACACTGGGTTTCCAAGCGCATCGATTCCAGTACGGCATCGGTCGGAACGCTTTTCAACCCCTGGGGGATGAGGATTTGTCGAAGAATACCGTTTTGGTACCGCCTTCTACCAGGGTGATCGGTGTGTCCAACGAACAAGAAGCCCATGCCTATTCCGTCCGTAAACTTTCGCGCGACGAAATCGCCAATGCAGAAATCGGGGAGGTCCCAATCGCCGTGGCATACTGACCCCTCGCCGATTTAGCGGCTGTGTACAGCCGCCGGATTCATGGCCGAACCCTGACCCTTGCCCCGTCGGGCTGGACCTACGATAATGTGTTCGTGCTCTATGACCGGGAGACCGGAACGCTTTGGTATCCTTATGAACACGGACTGATGGGTATTCAGGGGCCATACTTTGAACAATGGCTCCCGAAACTCCCCTCAACCGATACCCGGTGGGAGGATTGGAAGGAAAAACATCCCGATTCCAGGGTTCTTCAATAGTTCCCCAAGCCGTCGAGGCCGTCGTTTTGAGGCGTTTCCGGCTTCCTGATCGCCTCCGGGGGGCCACCAAATATTCTGAAGGAATCATTTTATATGCTGGAGGACATAAGCTCCTTTTTCGTTCTCTTGCTTGTTGACATGCTGCCCTGCCGCTTGGATAATGTAGGCTTTGCAGTGCCAAAAATCAAACAATTCATTAGCAGAAGCCCGGCCGATTTGGGTCACCGAGAAGAAGGTGCGGGGTTGTCTGAATCCCGCAAACGCTGGTGGCATGCTGACGAAGGCATCATGGAGATGCGGAGGCGGAGTCCATACGTGAACCAAGGCGGCAACCCGAACGGTTCCCTGCGGAGTGAGCGGAGATCGCACGCCGAAATTTTGCTTGCAGAAATGCGATATCGCTCATAGGCTTGACGGAAACCGTTTCGTTTGTGGAATTTGGGCAGCCATTGACAGGGAGGAACGCCGAAATGGGCAGGAGGATATCCCCCGTGGTGGAAGAGATCCTGGAAAAGGGCGCTGACGGGGGCGGCATTTCCCGGGAAGAGGCCCTGACCTTGATGCGGATCGAACTCCAGAGCAAAGAGGCCTATACCCTCATGGAGACCGCCAACCGCATGTCCCGTATCGCATTCGGGAACAAAGGCGAGCGGCATTTCCACATCGGGCTGAATGTGGAGCCCTGCCCTTTGGACTGCAGCTTCTGTTCGTTGGCCCGGAAAGCCGGAACCTTCACCGAGAAGAAGGCGTTTCCCGAAGAGGAACTCGTGGCCTGGGCGCGGCAGGGCGAGGCGGAAGGGGCCGACGCGCTCAATCTCATGACCACCGGAACGTATCCCTTTTCCGGCCTCCTGGAGATCGGCCGCCTTCTGTCAAAGACCGTATCGGTGCCTCTGGTGGCCAACACCCGGGATATCAACCATCGGGAGGGGGAAGAGCTGCTCGGTGCCGGATTTTCGGGGTTCTATCATGCCGTCCGGCTGGGGGAAGGAAAGGATACGCCCCTTGAACCGGAGCGCCGCATCCAGACGATTCAGGTGCTCGCCGATGTGGGCCTTCGCTGGATGAACTGTGTAGAGCCGGTGGGGCCCGAGCACAGTGCGGAGGAGATCGTAGACCGGATGTTTCTGGCCCGAAAATACGGGGCTACCTACAGCGGCGTGATGCGGCGGATCAACTTTCCCGGCTCGCCTATGGAAAAGTTCGGCATGATCACCGAGCTCGAGATGGCCAAGATGGTGGCGGTCAGCCGTCTGGTAATGGGTGACGTTCCCCGGGCGCACTGCACTCACGAACCCCATGCGGCCTCGCTCCTGGCCGGAGCGAACCTGTTCTTCCCGGAAGTCGGGTCCAACCCGCGCGACGGAGAGGCCGACACCGGAAAGGGCCGGGGCATGACCCTGGCCGACTGCGCCCGCCTGTTTCGGGAAATGAACTGGAACCCGGATCCGGTGTCCAACTGTTTCGGCGAGACAAAACCGGAAAAGACCCGGACGCGCGCGGCTCCCGGCCCCTAACCGGGACCGGCAGCCGGTCTTCGGTCCGAATAAAGACGGAAGCCCCGATCATCAACTGAAAATCCCGAAGAAGGAGAAACAATGCGAGTCAAATACCGGACGTCACTGTTCCTCGTCTTTGCCCTCTCCGCGGTACTGCTCGCCGCTGTGGCCTCCAATGCGGCGGAGGTCCGGCTCGGGACCTGGAAGACAGCCCAGACGATTCAGCCCTTTTTCTACGAGCGGTTTCTGCCGGACTCTTTTCAGGCGAGGGTCTTTCCTTTCACCAATCCGGCCGACCAGAAAACGGCCCTGCTGGCCCGAAGCCTTGACATGTGCGGCACGACCCTGGCGCACGCCATCCTTTCGGCCTCCAGGGGTCAGCCCGTGGTCCTGGTGGCCGCGCTCTGCAACAAGTGCTCGGCCTTGGTGGTCAAGCGAGACGGTCCGGTACACTCCGTGAAAGATTTGAAGGGAAAATCCATTGGCTACGTTCCCGGAACCATGCACGAGATTCTCCTTCGGGAGACGCTTGCCCGGAGCGGCCTGTCCCCGGCCGCGGACGTTCGGCTGACCCGGGTCGATTTTTTCGACATGGGGCTCGCCCTGGCCCGGGGAAGCATAGACGCCTTTCTTTCCGGAGAACCCTTTCCGACCGTGGCGGTGGAGCGCGGGTACGGCCGGATCCTGTCGTATCCTTATTATGGAGACGCCGTTGGCACCATCAATGCCGGCATGCTTGTCAGAGGGGAAACCGCGAAAGAGGATCCGGCGCGGATTCTCGCGCTGGTGACCGCCCATGCCC
>CAYVUX010000475.1:0-3457 GCA_964455075.1 uncultured Desulfobacteraceae bacterium
GCTCCTCAAAGGGGTGCTCACCGTGTGGGCGGCCATGAACGACCTCATGTGCATGCACCAGGACTATTTGCAGTGGATCGTGAATCCGGCCATGGAGGTGAACAAGGATGCGCTCGACGAACCCAACGACGCCGGCGATGTGGTGCCCGGCGGCACATACCTCACCCGGGATACCGCAAGCGGCCAGCAGGCTATCCGTCCTGTGCAGTGGCGCACCCGCACGGGCGATGTGCTCTCGAACATGCAGTTCCACGACCAGGTGTTTCAGCGGGGCACATTTGTGACGGATCCCGTCCAGGGACTTCCGGGATACCGAAAAGAGGTGACCTGGCGGGAGGCCTCGCAAAACCTGGACCAGAGCTTAAGCGTGTACGCGCTTATGGGCGAGAACCTGGAGCACGGGGCCATCGCCGCGGTGACCGCGGCCCTCGATGTGATCGAACGCACCGTCTCCCTTGCAGACCTTGAGAAGGTGCTCACCCGAAAGGAGATGGAAGAGTTCGGGATCCAGCCGGACCCCGCGGCGCCAAACGGCGTGCGGATCCCCCGGTTTATGGGGAGCTTTCAAATCTCCGGAATCCAGGCCCTCCTGCGCGACGCCGAGACGCTCCGGAACCTCAAGGACGTCTTTATCCCGCTTTCCGAGAAAGAGCGCTACGCTCGATACATCCGGCCGTTCCGGGTACTCCAGGCGGTGGAAAAGCGCACCAATATGGAAGACGAAAACGTCCTGGTGGACGACCAGGTGGGCCGCAACATGGAGGCGGCCGAGATGAATCCGTTTGTGGACACCCTTTCCGGCCCGGGCGGGCAACCCGGCCCGGCCCCAGGCCGCACCCCGGTCGAAGGCATTGTCCCACCACCGCCGGGGGCCGTCCCCGCTCCGACACAAGGCGCCGCCGGCATGGGCATGGAAGAAGGCATGGAGGAATAAATGAGCATTCAAGGCCCCAGCGTGGACCCCGTAACCCTCAAGCCCATCGACCCGGGCTCCGACCGGGACGGCCGCAAAGCGGCCAAAGAGGCCCGGGAGCACAAGGCGCTTGAAACCAAGGCCCGGGAGCTGGATCTCCTGTTCGGCGAAGGCGCCGAAAGGTGGATTGCGTTGGTGGAGACCCGGCTCGCTCAACGGATCAACGAATTGGTGGAGCAGGACCCGGGCGCCTCGGAACTCCAGAAGCTCTTGAAAGAGGCGGGACGCAAGATCGACGCGGGCAGAAAGGCCGTGGCCTGGCTCCACGAGAAGCAGTTTCCCAAGGAGGATGCATAGACAACCAGGCGTAGGCGTAGCAACCGAGGAGGATCCGAACCCGGCGTGCCCTGAATAGGGCACGAGAGAGGGCCGAAAAACCAGCTCGATAAGAGGCGTGCCTGTGGGGGGCACCCCACACCCCTGCGGCACGCCTCTTTTGTTTTTGGTTCGAGGCCCGCTCTTTCCTCCTTGCGCCGGCAAAGCCTTTGCGGGCCGGGAAGTCGGAGGCCCGGCCCGCAAGGCCCCGCCGGTCGAACATGCGTCCCGCAAAAAACCCTTGACGGCCCCTGAAAAGGACCACGCCAAAAAGGAAGGAGAAAGGGACATGGAAGGACAAGAAAGCACGCAGACCACGCCCGACGAGGGAAATATCGACCTGGACGCGGCGGTGCAGGAAGGGCTCCAGCGTTTCGAGGAGACCCTGTCCCAGGCCGCGGAGTCCGGCGAGGAGACCCCGGAAGGCCCTGCAACCACGGCAGAGGACGAACCTGAACACCCGACAGGCGGACAGGAATCGGATAAAGGCGAACGCCAGGAGCCCGAGAGCCCCGGGGACGCGGCTTCTTATCGCTTCCGGAGCCATGAAGAGGCGGAAGAAGGGTACCGGAACCTCCAGGGCAAGTTTACGAGGCTCGAAGAACGGCTCTCCCGGATCGAGAACGCCAGCCAGGCCCAGGAAGAGGCTTCGCGCCAGGCCCAGGAAGAGGCTTCGCGCCAGGCCCAGGAAGAGGCTTTTCTCACGTTCGCAGAAGAGCGGGAGAAGCAGGCCCTCGACGCGATCGACGAACTGGATCCGGACGAGGACGACTACCAGGCGCGAATCGCCCGCATCAACGCCGAAAAAGCCCGGGACATCAGGAATTGGCAACCCGAACAGCAGCAGGGGGAACCCCCGGCGCCGCCGCCGGCGCAGAGCGCCGCACCGCCCGCCACGGAAGATGAGGCCACGGCCGCGATCTCGCAGGCCATGGAAAAGGCGGGAATCGACCCCGAGGATCCGGTCTTTTGGACCCTCGCGGAGAAGGTGCCCACCAAGCGGGAGGACGGAACCCCCATGACATTTGAGGACCGGATCCATTGGACGGTCCAGCGAACACAGAACACCTACGCTGCGCACGACCGCCGAAAACAGGAAGAGACCGAGCAGCAGGCCCGGGAAAAGGGCCTCCGAAACCAAGAGGAGACCCAGCCCCTCGGCCGCACAGGCACGGGGCCGACCGAGACACCGGGCGGCAAAGCCGGGGCGGAGAAGCCGCCCAAGCCCGTCACGCTCGACGACGCCATCTCCTCGGCGCTCGAATCGCGCAGGCTTTAAGCCCGAAAGGAGGCTGAAACATGACATCTCCTGCTTTTTCGTGGACCTATGACGCCGCGAGCGGCGTTTACAAAAACCATGCCATCAGCGGCCAGCTCTTGAAGGTGGCCGCGAGGCAGTGGAAGTTCGTGCCCTTTACCAAGAAAGAGGATGCTTACGGCAAAGGCAAGGGCGAGAGTCTGACCCTTCTCTATTACAAACCGCTTACCGATCCCGCGACCGCACAGCTCGATGAAGAGACGCGGATCCCGATCGACCAGCTCACCATGGGGAAAACCCAGATCACCATCAAAGAATGGGGGCGCGGCCTGGAGTACACGGACCTGGCCCGGCAGCTCTCGAAGTTCGACCCCAAGGAGCCGGCCCAGGAGGCCCTCACGGACCAGATGGACCAGGCCATGGATGTGGCCGCGGCCACGGAGTTCGTTGGGACCGACTCCAAAGTGATTTTCATCCCCACGAGCCTCGCCGGCGGCACCTGGGACACCGACGGAACCCCGTCCACCCAGGCCACGGCCAACCTCACCCGGGACCACCTGGGCGTGATTCGGGATTACATGGCCAAAGATCTCCATGTGCCTTTCTACGAAGGCGAGCACTACATCGGGCTCTGCTCCACCAAGGGGCTCCGGGGGCTTCGCCAGGACAAGGCCATTGAGAGCTGGAACATGTACCTGCGGAAGGGCGACCACATCTACCGGGGCGAGATCGGCCAGGTGGAGTCGATCCGCATGATCGAGGTCAACAACGAGAGCGCGCTCTCTTCGAGCGTTGGTCTCAACAACTGCCTGGGCGAGGCCGTGATCTTCGGAAAAGACGCGGTGGCCCGGATCGAGATCGAGTTCCCGCACCTGCGGGCGAACCCCAACTACAAGGCGGACTTCGGCCGG
>CAYVUX010000476.1:0-1346 GCA_964455075.1 uncultured Desulfobacteraceae bacterium
GCGCCAATATTATTTATTGGATTCCTTCGCTAACAACGAGTTCTCGGACAGCCTCATAGGCATTATCGGCGGAGGGGCGGCAGGTCTCACCGTGGCATCCGGCGCGGCCCAGCTAGGCGCGAAAACACTTCTCATCGAGAAGGAGAAGGAACTGGGCGGCGACTGCCTTCACTTCGGGTGTGTGCCGAGCAAGACGCTTATCCGGACCGCCCGGGCCTATCATACGATGAAAAACGCACGGGCCTTCGGACTTCCGGCAGTTGATGTACCTCCGGTGGATTTTATAAAGGTGAAAGAAAGAATCCAGTCGGTGATCGCCACCATTCAACAGCATGACTCGGAAGAAAGGTTCTGCAGTCTTGGAGCCAAGGTGGAATTCGGGGAACCCAACTTCGCGGACGAGCACAGCGTCCGATTGAACGGCCGTACCTTTTCCGCCAAGACTTGGGTCATCGCCAGCGGCTCATCACCGGACAGGCCTCCCGTCGAAGGATTGGACAAAACACCCCATATCACCAACAAGGAGATTTTTTCCCTGGATCGTCTCCCGGAATCCATGGTCATTCTGGGCGCCGGCCCCATTGCCACGGAGATGGCCCAGGCCTTTTGCCGGCTCGGGACAAAGGTGTCGGTCGTACAGCGGAGCGGCCAGATCCTCAGCAAGGAAGACAAGGATATGGCCGATGAGGTCATGCAGGTTCTGGCCTCTGAGGGGGTCACCTTTTACCTGAATGCCTCGTTTCTCGAAGTTAAGGATCCGGGTAATGGAAAAGAAGTACGCATCAAAAACAAGGAAGGTGAGACCACATCCCTGAAGGCAGAGCAGATTCTTGTTGCCATGGGACGCGATCCCAATCTGAAGGGCCTTAACCTGGAAGGAATCGGTGTTGAATTTGACCGAAAGGGCATCCAGGTGGATGCGCGGATGCGAACCACCCGGAGGCATATCTACGCAGCAGGCGATGTAACGGGGAAGTTCCAATTTACCCATGCGGCAGGCTATGAAGGTGGTATTGTGGTCAGTAACGCGATCTTTCATCTTCCAAGGAAAGCCGATTATACGTTCCTTCCCTGGTGTACCTATACGGATCCGGAACTTGCCGGCATCGGGATGAACGAAAAGACGGCCAAGGAAGCCGAAATCAAATACTCGGTCTTCACGGAAGCCTTCAAAGACAACGACAGGAGTCTCGCAGAAGGCGAAAGGGTCGGAAAGATCAAGATGCTCCTGGACAAGGATGAAAAACCCGTCGGGGTCCAGATCCTTGGGCCGCAAGCCGGGGAGCTGATGAGTGAGTGGGTCGCCGTCCTGAACGGCAAGGTGAAGCTTTCCACCCTCGCTTCCG
>CAYVUX010000476.1:1356-3452 GCA_964455075.1 uncultured Desulfobacteraceae bacterium
TAACGCCAAAAATCTTTTCCGACAAGGTGAGGAAAGGGCTGAAGTTTTTCTTTCACCTGAAAGGAAGAGCATGCGGATTGCCGATGAGCAATGAACCTTCTCTTTTTAGATGATCAGGAGAGACAAGGCATCTGAACGTCGCCCGGAAAACCGGGCCGAAGGAATTATGATCGCGGGGAAGAACGATGATGAAAAACGGACATCATACATGGGAGGCATTCGGCCGGCCCGGTATCGAGCCCAGGTGGACCTCAAGCACCAAGGAGGCGGTGGGGACGGCCAACGTGCGGACGGAGGTCCCTACCTCGGCTATGGGAAAGGCCGCGCATGGCCCCTTCTTACCGGGGAGCGCGGCCACTACGAGTTTGCAACGGGCCGGGACCCTCGTCCTTTTCTCAAGGCCATTGAGAGCTTTGCCTCGGCCGGCGGCATGCTTCCCGAACAGGTCTGGGACGAACCGGACCGGGACCACATGAAGTTGGGCCGACCCATCGGATCCGCCATGCCTCTCTGCTGGGCCCATGCGGAATACATCAAGCTGCTGCGCTCCGTTTACGACGGACAGGTATTTGATGTCATTCCCATTGTGGCCGATAGGTATCACCGTTCCTTAGGCCGAAAAGACATGGAAGTCTGGAAACCCGTACGCCGGCTCCGCTCCATTAGGCCCGGCAAGGTACTCAGGGTCCAGAATCCCGGACCGTTTCGAATGGTCTGGACGGATGATGAATGGAAGACCATTCAAGATTCCGAATCGTCCCCCAGCGGCCTTGGAATCGGGTTTGTGGACATTCCGATTGGAGAGAGACAGAAGGCCTCGATCCGTTTCACGTTTTTTTGGCCGGACACCAGTACCTGGGAAGGGAAGGACTACAAGGTGGATGTGGAGACGGGTTAAATTCATTGAAAAGGAGAATTTCCATGAAAATTGCAATGATCGGGCTGGGCCGGATGGGCATGAATATGGCGAGGCGTCTTCTTCAAGGCGGGCACGAAGTGGTGGCCTACAACAGGAGCCCTCAGAAGACAAAGGAGATTGCACAGGAAGGGGCGACGCCGGCCTATGATTTGTCTGAGATCGCCGAGAAGCTCACTGCGCCAAGGGTGGTTTGGATCATGCTCCCGGCAGGACCCGCCATAGATGAACACCTCCTTCAGCTCAAAGGGATCCTTTCACTCGGAGACATGGTGATCGACGGCGGGAACACCTATTTTAAGGATGATATCCGGCGTGCAAAATCCCTGGCGGAAAAAGAGATACGCTTTATGGACGCGGGCGTCAGCGGCGGCATCTGGGGCCTGGAGGCCGGCTATTGTCTGATGATCGGCGGGCCTAAGGAGACCTATCAGGTTCTGGAACCCGTATTTAAATCCCTGGCCCCGCAAGAGGGCTACCTCTACTGCGGTCCGGTCGGTGCGGGCCACTTCGTAAAAATGGTTCACAACGGTATCGAATACGGGATGATGCAGGCCTATGGCGAAGGCTTTCAGATCCTGGAAGCATCACCCTATGCCGATGCACTCGACTACGCCGAGGTTGCCCATCTGTGGAATCAGGGGAGCGTGGTACGGTCGTGGCTGCTGGAGCTCGCCGAGGCGGCGTTCTCAAAGGACGGTAAGCTCACCGATATTCAGGGTGTTGTGGAAGACTCGGGCGAAGGCCGCTGGACCGTCAACCAGGCCATAGAAACCGGGGTTTCAGCCCCTGTCATCACCCTGTCTTTGATGAATCGATTTCGATCGAGGGACAGGGACGCCTTTTCAGATAAAGTGGTGGCGACACTGAGGAGAGAATTCGGAGGTCATGCCGTGAAGACATCGGAAAAGCCATAGAGGTTATCTGGATTCATGATGCTCGGGTAAACCGGGATAAAGAGGTACAGTCCTCTGCCCCGCGCAAGAAGAAAGAAAAATGGAAAAAAAGGTTGAACAAGGCGTAATGATCCGAAAGAAGGGACTGATTAAGGTCCTTGCCCTTGGAGTGTTTATTATTGCGGCCATTTATCTGATCCGGTTTACCCCTGTTCAGGGATATTTGACGGCTGAAGCACTGGGGCGTTTTCTGGAAGAGGCGGGTCTATGGGCGCCCGTAGTCT
>CAYVUX010000477.1:0-3393 GCA_964455075.1 uncultured Desulfobacteraceae bacterium
TTGAAAAAAACGGACAGGAGCGCGAAAAGCAAGATGGACGCACAGAAGCTCATGAGCTGGTTGATGGGCACCGAAAGGCCGACCATCTCGAGGTTCCCCTGCGGCATGAACGCGGGAAGAGCCCTGGTCTGTCCCTTCAGGTACAGGACAAATACGCCCTCCAGGGTGATGAAGACCGCAAAAGTCATGAGAAAAGCCGCAAAAAGAGACTGCCCGATGAGTGGGCGCAGGGCCAGCCTTTCGATCAGGAGTCCCAGCAGCGCAGTGAGGATAAAGGCAATGGCCATGCTGAGCCAGAAAGGAAGCCCCAGCCCGCCCATGAAGAGCCAGAAGAAGAGAGCTCCAAAGGCCACAAGCTGGCCGTGGGCCAGGCTCACCACATGGGTGGACTTATAGACCAGAACCACGGCGGCGGCCACCATAGCATAGAGGCTCCCCACGGTGAGTCCGGTTACGGCCTGCTGAAGAAATGCGATCATAATTTCTCCTCAACCTCGGGGCCGGAAAAAACCGCCGTGCAAGGACTGCGGCAAGGGCCCTCCCGGGACTGTCGGACTACTCCCTTATTGGAGGCCGTCAAAAGGCCTCGTTTACATGGATCTCAGTCTTGATCGTACCCTTCCTGCCGTCCCTGTACGTCACCACGGCTTCCACTTCGTAGTCCTCTCCTTCTCCGTAAAGGGCTCCGATGAGTCCGCTGTATCGGTCTTCCACAAAAGTTCTTCTGAGCTTTCGGGTCCTGGTCAACTCGTCCTCGTCCGCATCGAATTCTTTGTGGAGGTTCACGAAACGCCTAATCCGCGACCATTCGGGCAGGGTCTGATTGACCCGGTCGATCTCTTTATGTATCAGATCGATAACCTCCCTCTTCTGCGAGAGGTCGGTAAAGGTCGTGTAGGGGATGTGGCGGGCCTCGGCGAACCTCCCCACGTTATCGAGATCGATGTTGACGAGCGCAGTGACGAACTCCTTGTCCGGCCCCCCGATCACCAGGGCGTCTTTGATGTAAGGGCTGAAACGCAGGCGGATCTCGGTGTACTGAGGGGAGAATTTTTTTCCGCTTGCCAGGGTTTTCAAGTCATCCATCCGGTCGATCACGATCAGATGGCCGTCTTCGTTGATGTGTCCGAAGTCGCCTGTGTAAAACCATCCGTCTTTCATCTTGGCCCGGGTAGCCTCGGGGTCTTTGTAGTAGCCGGAGTACGGATATTGATTCTTGATCAGGATCTCTCCTTCCTCGGAGAGCCGGACCTCCACCCAGGGGACCGGGGGCCCGGATGTGTCGGGACGGATATCCCCCTCCCGGGGCATGGTCATGACACCCTGTTCCGTGCTCCCGTAAAAAAGGCGGATGTCCACACCGAGGGCCTTGAAGTATCGGATAATGTCCGGGCTCACCGCCGCACCGGCCGAATAAACCGTTTTCACATTCGATAGACCCAGCCGATCGCGAAGCTGGCGGAAAACGGCATGGTGGGCCAGGAGAACCAGGACCTTCCATCCGAACGGCACTCCTTTCTGCTGGATCTTCATATCCGCGGTCTTGAGTCCGATGGGCAGCGCAAGCCTGTAGATGAGCCGTCTCATGTACGTGGAGTCGATCATCCTCGCCTGCACCATGCGGTTGAGATTCTCCCAGAGCCGGGCCCCGAAAAAGAGGATGTCCGGGCCGACCTCCCTGAGGTTTTCCTGCACGGTTTCCGGCTCCTCAGGAAAATTGACGATCATGGGGGCCACGATGGTTCCGGCGATCCCGATGCCCTGCTCCGTAATCCAGGCGGGAGGGATGAAGGAGAGATATTCGTAGCCTTTGCCGATCCAGCCGTCCAGCTGGGCCCATTCACGCACAGAGTCCACCAGCCACCTCTGACTCAACATCCCGCCCTTGGGCAAGCCGGTCGTCCCGGAGGTGTAGCAGAATGCCGCGATGTCGTCTCCCGAGCCCTCATCAAGAAAGCGATCGAACAGATCGGGACTCTCCTTTTCTTCTTGAGCCCCCAGTTCGAGGACCTCGTCGAACGATATGAGCACGGGGTCCTGGTAGCTCCAAAGGCCTTTGGGATCCCAGTACACCACCTTTTTCAACCTGGGGAGCTCTCCCTTGATCTCCAAGACCTTGTCCACCTGTTCCTGGTCGTGGGCCACTACGAAGGTGGAGTCGGAATGCTCCACATAATACTTCACTTCCTCCGGCCGGCAGTCCGTGAAGATACCCACGGCTGCTCCCCTTGCGCTCTGAACCGCCAGCTCCGCCCAGAACCACTCCGGCTTGTTCTCGCCCAGGATGGAGACCTTGTCTCCCTTTTCCAGACCGAGCCGAATCAGACCCAGGCAAAAGTGCTTCACCTTTTCATAGTAGTCCTTCCAGGTGAACTCCTGCCATATCCCGCGGTCTTTCACCCGCATCGCCACCACGCGGTCGCCGTAGCTTCGGAAATTTTCTCTCAGGAGCTGGGGAAGCGTCATCCCGGCCATGCCTGCTATTCCTCCCCGAGGTAAGCGCGGATCACGCGATCGTTGTTCTTAACTTCCTCCGGAAATCCCTCCGCGAGCTTGATCCCGAAGTCCAGAACCGCGACCCGGTGGGAGATGTCCATGACCACATCCATATCGTGTTCGATCAGCACAACGGGGATCTCCTTGAGCTCATAGACATCCAGAATAAATCGGGCCATGTCCTCCTTCTCCTCCAGGTTCATCCCCGCCATCGGCTCGTCCATGAGAAGCACTGTGGGATCCATGCAAAGGGCCCGGGCCAGGTCGACCCGCTTTCTCTGACCGTACGGGAGAGACCCCACGATTTTTTTCCTGATGGGTTCCAGCTCCAGCAGATCTATGATCTCTTCGATGTGTGCGCGATGGGCCGTTTCCTCCCTGCGGGAGGGGCCGAAAAAAAGACACCCCGCGAGCGCGCCCCGCTTCATATGGATATGCCTGGCTGCCATGAGGTTGTCCAGCGTGCTGAGGCCTGAGAAAAGCTCGATGTTCTGGAAGGTCCGCGAAATGCCCATCTTGCCGATCTGGTGAGGCTTGAGGCGTGTAAGATCCACGCCCTCGTATGAGATTTCCCCTTCCTGGGGCCGGTAGAAACCGTTGATGCAGTTGAGCAGGCAGGTCTTGCCTGCTCCGTTCGGGCCGATAATGGCCAGGATTTCCCCGGTCCGGACGGCCAGGTCCACCCGGCTGAGAGCCTGGAGGCCCCCGAACCTGAGGGAAAGGCTGTTGATCGTGATTACGGGTGCCTGCGGAGGATCTGACGTCATTGCGATACGTGTCCTTGGGAGTCCCCGTTTTCCCGAGACCTGTCTCGTCTTAGGGCACACTCAAAAATAAATTCACATTTTCCCATCTCAGCTTCGGGCCATCTTCGGCCGCCGCTCAATCGTGAAGTCC
>CAYVUX010000478.1:0-1756 GCA_964455075.1 uncultured Desulfobacteraceae bacterium
GACCTCGACGGAATCAGCGGCCGGATTTTGCCAGGCGGCCTTGTTGAAGTAGTCGTAGTAGGCCGAGAGATCGTCCCTGTGGATCAAACTGGAAAACGGGCGCCCTTCCAGGGTCCGGTCCCACCCGAGGAGCTCGCGGGCGGCCCGGTTCGCCCGTTCGAGCAGCCCCTTGGGATTCATGGTTACATACGCCACAGGCGCGGAGTCGTAGAGCTCCGCGAACCGGTCCCGCGATGCTTCGAGCTCGATCTGTGCGCGGCGCAGCTCCTGGTTCTGGAGTTCGAGCTCCACCTGGTGGACTTCCAGTTCGTGGGCCGGGCGCACGAAATCTTGACGATCGGGGACGGTGACCTCAGCGTCTTCTTCTCCCAGAATACGCTCCGCCTTTTCACGGAGTTCCTTCGCGGCTTGGCTTGAATGGTAATCGCGGCTCAAGATGTCTCCTCCTGAACGGTCTCCGCCCTGGTCGCATCCTGCATGGCAAGCAGGATGCGACCCTCTCGGCTCTCACCGTCTCGAAGCATCCGGGCGTTCAGCAACAGCCGTTTGAAGCCGACCCTTGGAAACCGGTGTTCCATCCGGAAGTCCTCGAATGATTTGTTTTTCTCCAGAATTTCCTGGAGAAGGGTTTTGGGTCTCGGGATGTCCCATAGGCCGCCCTCAAGGGCAAAGAGACTCGTTCCTTTGGCGGCTTCGGGATCTATGTGGAAGGTCTGATAAAAGCTGCGGTTGGCTGTAACCACCCGCATCTTCTCATCAAGCACCAGCAGAGACTCCCTCACCGTATCCACGGTGGATTCGGCGAATTGCCTGGCCCACGTCACGGCCCGGTCGCTGATCTCGCTGAGCTCCTCCTGGGCCTCCTTCTGGGCGTCGATGTTGATGAACGTCAGCACCACACCCTCGATGACTGGCTTTTGGGGCCGGTACACCATGATACGCATGTGGTACCAGGAACCGTCCCGGCATCGGACCTCCTCGTCCACCGGCGAGAGGGTCTTGAGCACATCCCGGAGCTCTTTACCAGATGGTCGTGCTCCAGGTTGTGAGCGATGTGGTCTATGGGCCGCCCTACATCCGATTCGATCAGGTTGAGGAGCTGGGTGGCCTCCGGGGTGAAGCGGGTCACCTGAAGGTCCGTATCCAGAAACACGATGGCGATCTGCGTATTGTCGAGGACCGCGTTTATGGCGTTGTATGCCTCCCTCAGCTCGGCCATCTTGCTGTTGAGCTCGCTGTTTACGGTGTTGAGCTCCTCGTTGGAGGACCGAAGCTCCTCGTTGGACGTCTGGAGTTCCTCCATGGCGCTCCTGTAGTCCTCACGCAGCCGCATGAGCTCCTGCTCGAGCTCTTCCACCCGCCCTGCGTCCTCCTCCGCGGTCCGAGTTGATGCCTCTTCCCGATGGGGCTCGGGCTTACCGGGCTTCTCCTCGAACACGATCATCTGCATGTTTTTGAACGGGTGGACGCTGAGAGGCTTGACAATCAGATCGATCCGCAGGTGCTCCCCGTTGGTCTTGACCCATACATCCTGCTCGCGGACCCCGGCATTCT
Organism: uncultured Desulfobacteraceae bacterium; assembly: GCA_964455075.1. GTDB lineage: Bacteria > Desulfobacterota > DSM-4660 > Desulfatiglandales > Desulfatiglandaceae > CAYVUX01. The sequence goes on from CAYVUX010000478.1 coordinate 1,555, forward strand.
TCTCCCGGCATCTGCGCATGGCCGCAAGCACGGCAAAGCGCAGTCCCTCCCGCGCCATGTCCGCCACCTGGAGCGTGGGCTCGCCGGAGGCGGGTTCCAGATACTTGCCCGTGCGTCCGTGAAAGTGAAGGATCTCCCCTTTCTCGTTCACCACTACACAGGCGGGAGAGTGCTCTTCCATGAGCATTTTTTCCGCGACCCG
>CAYVUX010000478.1:1766-3362 GCA_964455075.1 uncultured Desulfobacteraceae bacterium
ATCTCCGGCCTACGTTGGTGTCCCGCTGGTCCAACTCGGTGTCCGACTTCGAAGGCTCAGGCGGACGGACGAGCTTCCTTGCCCCGGTGGGAAACCGGACCTGGGGCCGGACCGTGCCGTCCTTCTTGTGGTACACGTTGTACGGCTTGCTCACGGGCGCAAAAAGATCCTGGTGCCGGCCCACGCTCTCGGAGTTTCCCAGAAACAAAACGCCGTCCTTCTTGAGAGCGTAGTGGAAAAGCGGAATCAGACGATTCAGGGCCTCGGGTTTGAGGTAGATGAGGAGGTTGCGGCAGACCAGCAGGTCCAGATTGGAAAAGGGCGGGTCCTCCAGCACGTTCTGCAAGGCGAACACCACCTGCTCCTGGATTTCAGGCTTGAGGCGGTATCGGCTGGCCTCCCTGGTGAAAAAACGCTCCAGCGCCTCCAGCCCGCCGGCCGAGGCCCCGATGACCACTATGGGAAAAGGCTCCTCCTCGATCCCTTCAATGGAGCCCGCGGACTTGGACGGCTCTCCCGGTTTTCCTTCGGAGGGCCGCTTGCGGCCTGCACCGGCGGCCTTTCGGTCCGAGGGCTTCGTCGTTCCGGTCTCCGCGTCGCGGCGGGTCTGTTCTTCTTCCTGCTCGGCCCATTTCTGTTCCGGGTGCTTGTCCCCTTCGGCGCTTCCGGAACGCTGTCGGTTCCGTTTCTCTTGAGCGGACCGCTCGGACTTTTTGCTCTCGTCTTTCTCGGTCACCCGGTCCTCCTTACGCATGCACAGAGGGTTTCGGATGTTTTCCCATTGAGGGAGATCGCATTTTCATGAATGCTACATTTATTACGAAAACGATATCTGTTTATCAGGCATTTTGCAACATTTTCAAATCCATGCCGCCTGTTGGGGACATTTGCGGTCGGCGTTCTCCGGATACTGCTAACTTAAACGGGAAAGCCGCATCCGGAAACTTCCCAGGGAAAAATCAGGCTTTTCCCAATAGACGGATCGGATTGCTTTCCTTACACTAAAAGGAAGATGCAATGAACAGCAGTTCGCCCGGACATTCCCGTTCCGCCGGTGTCCGGCGGAGGCCGCAACCATTTCCGCCTCTTCCGCGGAAATCCCCTCTGATTCGGTCGGAAGGGACGTTGAGACCGGGAAAGGAGGAAAGACATGATCATGCGCAAAACCTTTACGGTCCCGGGTTCCACTCCCATCAGCAGGCGAGTAAACGAAGTGGGCAACAGCATTCGGGCCTGGATCCGCTCCCTCGACCCTGCGGACCGTCCCAGTTTGCACAGCCTGCGGTCCAAGGGATTTGAACGGCGAAAGGGCCAGTACCATTATCACTACGAGATCCTGGACGCCGCGCCCCGCGAACAAGATCCCGTCCTGGATCGTCCCTCTCTGAAATTGTGATTCCGGACGCTCGCTCGGCAGCGTCGCTCGGGTTGTTTTGGTGCGGATCTTTTGTACTTGGGTTTTGACCCCTGTAGAAATCTACGTCATTCTGGATCTTCGCTTGCTTCGCATCGGTCGTCCGGAATGACGCTTTTTCAGATTGCGACACAGTTTAAAAGCCGGAGTCCAAAAAGAAAGAGAGCGGGAAAGGCGGAACA
>CAYVUX010000479.1:0-3357 GCA_964455075.1 uncultured Desulfobacteraceae bacterium
GATGGTGAACCGCTCCCCCTTCCTGGCCTCTTCCATGCCCTCTGCCACCCGGGATTCCATCAGCTTGTGCGATATGTCATCGTACATGGTTCGGGCGCTCTCCAGCCTGCGAACCAGATTCAAGTATTCATTTTCCAGTACCGGCGTTTTTTCCAGTCGTTTCTGATAAATTGCTATTTTGCGCTTCAGCACCTCTTTTTCTTCTATAAGGCTTTTGATCTCCATCTCGGTGGTGGCGATCTGCGTCATCAAGCTGATATAGGCGGGGTTGTCCGGCCGACGAGGATTGTCGGAAGGGCTGGAAGAAGGCCTTTCTTCCGGGTTGTCCACCTCCTTTCGAAGCGCCGCAACCTGTTTTGAGAGGTTCACCACATCCGGATGCTTGGAACCCAGTTTGGCCTTCTTCTCAGCCAATTCTTCCTCCATGGCCTCAAGGGATCGGGCCCGGATCTCAGGGTCCCCTGTTTCGCCTACCTGCGCCTCCAATTCCTTGATCTCCTCTTTGAGCCGCTTGATGTCCGGATGCTTCTCGGAAACCATGGTTTGAAGCCGGATCAGTTCCAGTCTTCGGGCCTCCAGGTGCATCCTTTTCTGGGCCTGGGGATCCTTCTCCGGCTCCGGCTGGTTAAACGGTTCCACCACGGCCAGTTGTCCCTGGAGATAGATTTTCCGCTCATTCAAAGACCGGAGTTGGGTGTTGATCTGATCCATATCCCGCTCCATCCGCGCAACGGCCTGCAGATTTACATTGCTGCTGTTCGGCAGTTCGTTCAGGTGGGCCTGTTTAAACTGGCTCAGCCTGCTCTCCAGGGTATCAATGCGCGCCTGAACATCACCCAACTCCTTTTCCAGGAATTCCGTGGTACTGGCGGCCCGCTGCTCCCGGGCCTTCAAGTTTTCCTCCAGGTACAACGAGGTAAGCTCATTGGCCACCTTCTGGGTGGTGGCGGGATCTTTCCCCTGATAGGAAAGGGTAAATGCGATGGTAGCGGTGGAGGCCCGGCCGGTACGTTTGTCCATTACTTCCGCACTGATGGTCTCCAGGCGAATATCGTTGCGCATTTTCTTCAGGATTTCTTCGACGGCATACCGATCCCGCATGTCGCTGTAGACACGGTATTGATCCATAATCTCCACCAGTTTGGTGCGGCTCATGATCTGCTGGGTAATCGACTGCAGGCGCTCGTCCACGTAGCTGGTGATGGTGGATCTCACGTATTCTTCCGGAATCTGCTGCTCTTCGATCAAAATCGTGGATTGCGAGAGATATACGGGCGGGAGCACAAAGGCTGTGGCCACCGCAGCAAAAAAAATACACAAGGAGACAATGAAAAAGCCCTTCTTTCTCCTCCGTATGATCCCTCTTATATCCTCAATATTGACGTTTTCGGCCATGCAATGCGCTGCCTCCCCTTACCACTCCATGGGAAATCGACCCGTAAACGCGAGCCATATCTGGTTTCTGTCCGTGTCTTGATCGGTGTTTCGGTCCTCCTCCCGGGAATAAACATAGATCAGACGCAAGGAATAGTTCCGGGTGAGATCATATTCTACTGAAGGCCGCATGGTTATGTAGCGCCGGTCCTCGTCAAAGAATTCGCTTTCCGATTCTGAGAGGTAGAAGCTGCCTGAAAGGCCGGCCCTCAAGCGGGTCGTTAACCGGTGGGATGCATTGAAAAAGAACCGATCCACGGTGATGGGCTCCGCATCCCGGCCTATGCTGGAAGAATAGGTCAGGTCGTGACTGTACCCGATGGTTGCCGACGTGCTCAGCCAGTCCTTTTTCAGTTGAATATTTCCAGTGCCGCCCCAGCTGCTGTCCGATTCCTCTATCTCCTTATCAATAAACCAGATACTATATTTCCTTTCGGTCGAGGTGTAGCGTGGGCCCACAAACACTTCAAGGGACAGAGTTTCGTTGAAGGTGTGGGAAAGGCCGAGGTAGAGACCGACATTGTCCACCGTGGTAATGTCCGACTCCCAATAATCGTAGTAGGGCATCACCGTCAATACATCCAGTCCGTTATGAAAGCGGTAGTCGTAAGAGAGCTTGACGGATTCATAGTCGTAATCCTCGTACCGATCGGAGTCGTATCGTGTGCTCTGGTGGTTCAATGATACTCCTATATTCGACACCATGGTGAGCCGGTAGGACAAATCACCGCCCGCATTGTAACGCTTTCGATCCGTGCGCTCCGTGACAATTCCGGTTTCTTCGAGCTGCGACTCAAGGGTGGTGTCGTTGATAAAAGAAAAATTTCCCTGAAGGTTCCACCGTTCGGTGAGTTTTACACCCCCATCAAAAAGGGCATGGTAGTTTTCCCGGTTGAGACTGGAATTATCCAGATACCTGAAAATTTCCATATAACCACGAGAGCGAATATTGAACAATTCACTCTTGTAATCCAGCGTAAACCCCGGCCGGCCCGTTGCCACATAATCAGACTCCTGCTGATCGTGGCGAAAAAGCACATTGTCATCATAGCCCCCGGTAAGGTCAACAGAAGGGACCAGATTGACTTGCTCCGCCATGACCTGAAACGGCACGCAGAGAAAACCCATCAGCGCCCAGAGTCCAACGGCTCGCCTACATGACCGATTGTGTCTCATCGCTCACCCGCCATAAAATCTCCGACAGCCTCCTACGGCACTACCACAACATCACCCCGTTGGAGCACGATGTTCTGCTCCAGCTTGTTTCCGTCTTCCACGTCCCCGTAATCAAAAGGGATCCGGATGGTCTTGCCCCCCTCCTGGCGAAGAATCAGGATATTTCCCTTGGATGCAAAGGGGTTCAGCCCCCCCGCCATGGCGAGGATATTCATCACACGGGTATCCATGGATATGGGAAATGCACCGGGATTGTTGACCTTGCCGATGACATAGGCCTTCAGGCTGTCCATGGCCAGCAGCATCACCGTAACCGTGGCATCGGGCACATATTCGGAGAGCTTTTGTTTTACCGTTTCCCTCAGTTGGGTGACGGTCAAATGGCTCACATCGATATCCCCGATCAGTGGAAACGAAACAATCCTGTCCGGCGGCACCACGACTTCCCGGCTCAGGCTCTCATCTTTCCACACGGAAATCTCCAGAATGTCCCCGGCCCCGATGTGATATCGGCCCTCTTCCGATATAGCCATCCCGGGCGCTGCCACCATCGCAATCAGAAAGCAAACCCAAAGTACCAGCTTTTTTCTTCTCATATTCCTCTCCAGACTATTCCCGAGAGCTTTGCATAACCCCATTTTTGACGAAAACGGTTGCTCAATCGTGGAAGTTGTTAATACTGCTGTTCCGTCATTCCCCGGTTTAACCGGGGAATCCGTGCGCCTGGGAGCAGGCGCGAACTGGGAG
>CAYVUX010000480.1:0-3340 GCA_964455075.1 uncultured Desulfobacteraceae bacterium
CCCCTTGATTTCCTTAATTGGCGGAAGTGCATGGGAATCGAACCCACCTGAGACGGTTTTAGCGCCTCACACCGGATTTGAAGAGCGAAAACGACGATTTAACCAAAAGCCGGGACTGGCAAGGGTTTTCGAGATCCGCCTCAGCCCCGGCTTTTCTTTTCCATTTCCGGTTCTAGGGGGATTCCTCGGGGGGAAGCCGGGGGCGGTGTAACTTCCGGTGTAACCGGGGAAACGCGATTGGATTTTCCCTGCGGTATGCGTTGCGTCAACCGGAGGGCGCACGGTGAAAAAAATGCAGAGACTCGATTTTCCCCCTTGACACGCACTCACGGAGCATGATACTTGAAATCTAAATCTCAACTCTTATCGAGGGGAACATGAAGATCATGAAGATCGGCGAGATCTCAAAGAACCTTTACATACCTCATGCGGGCGCACGAAAACACGCACTTTGGTTTGTCGGGGACGACCCCGTTGCGCGTCAGCGATCCGGCCACGCGCGAGAACTGACGGCGCAGGAAGGGTTCCGGGTCTACCTCGGAGGGCACCTCATCTCACAGGGCTTCACGGCGGGAGAGTCGAGGCGCATTCTAGACGACCTGTCTCCGTGGATGAGGGAGAAGGCGATCCTGCCCGGGAGTCCCTATTCCGGGGACTCGGCCCGCGATAAGCACGCGCGGCGTTTCGACGTGCGGATCCAGCGGCACGAGATCGGTTTCTCTTTCGTCGCGGCCGGCCATTGTGGAGCGGAGGAGATCGTTGAGGACGGGATCACTTTTCAACGGGAGAAGCGTTTTTTGGAGGTCATCCCGACGACGGCCGAGGGTCCCGCGTACGGGCTGGTCCGGATCGTCGAGATCGAAATTCTTCTCGGAAATTTCCTCTTCAAAATGCTTCCGGAGGACGAGGCGATGAAACTTTGGAAGGCACGCCCTGGGCGCATTTCCTGGTCTCCGGGTCTCGAAGAGTGTGTTCACCCTCTGTCTCTCGCCGAGGCGCGGGAGCAAGTCCGGGTCGGCCAGGCGATTGCGGAGATCGGGAAAGACGAGGAGTGATCCGGTAAATTTTTTTGAGGTTAAGTTGAGAACACAGTCTCAGTTATCAACGAGGGGACATGAAGAAAAAAAATTGGAGGCTCTGGGGGAGAATCCACGAGGTTCATGGGTCGGGAGCTGAATTTGGAAGGGCGATTTCCGTTCATCCCTCCACGATCTCGCGCGTCGTCAATGGACACTTGACGTTGAACCCCACGGAGCGTCGGCGGTGGGCCTCGGCGTTGAGTGCGGACGAGGAGGAGATCTTCCCGCGGGAGGCGGCGGAATGAGTGGGCCGGACCCCTTCCAGGCTTTTCGGGAGGCCGCGGTCGAGGCCGGTCTGAGGCCCGGGGAGATCATCCCGGATGGGGTTCTGCGCCGATGTGGAACCGCCGACCGGCCCAAGGGTGACGACGGATGGGTCGTTCTCTTCGATGATCCGCCGGCCGGAGCCTTCGAGAACTGGAAAGCCGGGTTCAAGAAGACCTGGAGCGGCGGAAACGGCCGGGAACCGGACCCGGAAACCCGGAAGCGCATCAAGCAGAAGATCGAAGCCGAGAAAAACGCCCGGGTGGAGGGGGAGGCCGCCCGTCATGCCAAGGCCGCGGAAGAGACGAAGGGGATCCTTCTCTCGTGTCCGGACGCGGACGACGCGACGCCATATCTCCTGAAAAAGGGAGTCCGGTCAGTTCCCGGATTGAAGCGGGACGGAACCGATCTCGTGATTCCGGTCCTGGACCCGCGGGATTCGCAACCCATGTCCATCCAGCGGGTCGACCCGGATGGGAAGAAGCGCTTCCTTCCCGGCGGGAAAACAAAAGGCGGGTATTTCTCGATCCGTGGACTCGATGAGGGTCCGCTCTACATCGCGGAGGGAATCGCAACGGCCCTGTCCGTCCATGAAGCGGCGGGTTCGACCGCCCTGTGCGCGTTCAACGCCGGGAATCTCCTGGACGTGGCAAAGATGGCCCGGAAGCGGTATCCGCAGCGCGAGATCATCCTCTGTGCCGATGACGACCGGACCACGGCCCGAAAGACCGGCACGAATCCCGGTATCGAGGCCGCGACGAAGGCGGCCAAAGCGGTCCGGGGGCGGGTCGTCGTCCCGGGTTTGGACGGTGATTTTAATGACCTCCACCAGAAGCGCGGGCTGCGCGCGGTCAAGCGTCGGCTTGGCGTCGATGGGGACCCTCTCGCGTTCCCGCCGGGGGTCATCGGGGGCGCGGCCGGTCTGTTCGCGGATACCTTCGCACAACGGATGGAGTCCCCCGCGACACTTCTTCTATATCTCATACCTGACATGCCTCGGGGCGATCATCGGGGACCGGGTGACCCTGGATTCTGAGATCCGACCCCAACCGAGACTGTACTCCGCCCTCTTGGGACAATCGGCGGACGACAGGAAGTCGACTTCGATACACAAGACGACGGACTTTTTCCGGGATGCGGTGGAGTCGTTCGCGATTTGCCATGGGGTTGGGAGTGAGATCGGACTTCAGAAGAAGCTCCTGGAGACCCCGAACGTCCTCCTCGTGTTCGACGAATTCAAGCAATTCGTGTCGAAGGCGAAAATCGAGAATTCCGCCCTCCTGCCTTGCGTCAATACCCTGTTCGAGAGCAACCGATACGAGAATCGCACAAAAAAGACAAACCTCTCGATTGATGGCGGGTACCTGTCCCTCCTGGCGGCCTCAACCGTCCAGACTTATGAGAATCTCTGGACCTCTCAGTTCGTCGATATTGGCTTCACGAACCGGATTTTCCTCGTCCCCGGATCCGGATCACGCCGGTTCCCGATTCCGGAGAAGGTCCCAGCGGAGGAAGCGGTGGGCCTTAAGCGCGATCTCGGTAAGGTCCTTCGCCACGCCGACGAACATCGAGAACTCCGGATCACGGACGAGGCCCGGGCGATTTATGAGGAGTGGTACCTGGACCTCGAAGGAGTCCACGCGAAGCGTCTCGACACCTATGCGCTCCGGTTTATGGTCCTCCTGGCCGTGAATGAGATGAAGACGGAGATTGACGAGGAGATCGCCCGGAAGGTTCTCGATCTCATGGACTGGCAAAAAGAGGTCCGGGCGCAACACGATCCGGTCGACGCGGAGAATACGACCGCGAAGCTGGAAGAGAAGATCCGTCGGGTTCTCAAAAAAGGACCGCATTCTGAGCGGGATCTCAAAAGGGCCGTGAACGCGAATAGGACTGGCTTGTGGATTTACACGGCCGCCCTGAAAAACCTCCAGGGCGCGGGGGAGGTTTCTTGGGATCCGCGTCAGAAAAAGTGGATCGGATGATCTGTCATCAAA
>CAYVUX010000481.1:0-3337 GCA_964455075.1 uncultured Desulfobacteraceae bacterium
CGGAGAATATTCGCGGCTGACACCGCTCCTACAGAGATGTTTTCGAGCCCCCTGTAGGAGCGGGCTTGCCCGCGAACCATCGGCGGCTTGGCTCGGTCCGATCGCCGGCATGGGGAGCCGAGCTGCTGTTCGGGAAATTCCTGTCCTGCCGGGGGTTGTCAAAAAGGATAGAGAGATGGATATGGACATTGACGCAATTATTGTCTCCGAGCCGGGAGGGCGGGGGACAACCGGTATCGTACCTGAGAGGTTGACCCTGGAGGGGCGGCCTTTAAGCATACAGACGGTACGGAACTTCCTGGAAAACGGCGACGGACTCTCCCTTCCCATAGAGGGAGACGGGGTTATGAGTTGGTGGTCGGCCCCCAAGCTCAACGGAATCTACCTGCACAATTATCTCACCAAAGAAGGCTTTCGCGTAGGACTGGTCAACAAGTACTTCCGGGAAAAGGGCGCTTTCCGCGCATTGTTGGCCAAAAACCCCCGTGCCGTGGTGATTTCCACAACGTTTATCCGGGATAGGCACAACCTCCACGAGCTGGTAGCCGATATCCGGTCCGAGGCTCCCGGCATTGTCATCATTGCGGGAGGGTCTTTCGTGTACCTCTCGTATCTTGTCCTTCAGCGGTCACAGGAGCCGGAATATCTTACCGAGGGGCCCAGTGAGGACCTCCTCTTTTTCAATGAAAATGATCCCCCTGTGGACCACTATATTGTGAGCCTCACCGGGGAGCGAAGCCTTTCCAAGACCCTGCGCGGGCTCGTTCGCGGCAAAAGCCTGGAAGCCGTGCCCAACACTGCAGCGTTCGCGAATGGAAGGCATGAGTTCGCCCGTAGGGTGGATGACATAGGCGGGGCCGGGGGGGCAGTCATAGACTGGAGGACCTTGCCGGACGAGGTCTTTTCATCCGGAGTGGTTCCCATTCAGACCAGCAAGGGATGCCCCTACCGGTGCGCATTCTGCAACTTTGTCCGGGACAGGCGTCTCATGTTCGCAAAACCCATAGACACTCTTGTGGAGGAGTTGCGGGGCGTCTCGGAACGTGGAGCAAAATACGTCTGGTTTGTGGACGACAATTTCCGTTTGGGTGCGAGAGATCTTGACGCCGTCTGCAGGAGGTTCGTAGAAGAGGGACTGGATCTCCATTGGATGACCATGCTCCGGGCGGACACATTGGACCGGGCGGATGTGGACCTTCTTCGACGGGCCGGCTGCGTGGAGGTTCAGCTTGGACTGGAATCCGGAGATGCGGGCATCCTCGATAACATGAACAAGGGCGCCTCCCCGGCCCTCTACCGCCGCGTCGTAAAAAGGGTCCTCGGGACGGGAATGACCTGTTCCGGTTACTTCATTTTTGGATTTCCCGGAGAGACGGATGAGACCGCGCTCAGAACCAGGGATTTCATCCATGACCTCGAATCTCCGGATCTGGACGGGACCCTGATGTGGAGCCTGTTTCCGTTCAGCCTTTACCCGCTGAGTCCTGTGTATGAAGTGGAGGAGAGGCGGAAATACGGTTTGAGAGGATACCTGCGGCAGTGGAGTCATGACACCATGGACTCGGCCCGCGCCATGGAGCACGTGAGGAAGGCGTTTTTTGAACTGGACAATTCCTGCCCGGTGTACCGTGGAGACAACCTGGACATGCTACTGGACCTTGACGCGAAACGGCGCAAGGAATTCCTCGTACAGAGGCACAGGCTTTCCAAGGAAGCGCTGAAGCGGACTTTGGGAAAGGACGAAGTGAGAAACACGTTTTCCGCTATTCTTTCCTGATGAAGCAGGAACTTGCACCCAGCCCCGGAGCTGGATAACAGAGAATCCGAATGCGCGTTTTCTCAGGGAGTGATTCGGTCTCGCTTTTTTGGTTCTTCCGGAAAATGGATACGTAGCGGCTGCCGAAGGATTCATCCTGTTCTTGCGTCCTTATATCTTTGAAAGGGGATGAGAAATCTTGGCATTCTGATTTTGGCCTGAGGGTTGACTCGGCATTACGGCGAATCAGGAACAGAGCCCGGGACAGGCAAGGCAGTGTCGGAATTCGTCATTCCGGCCAAGTCCCGTGAAACGGGGCGCGAGCCGGGATCCAGAAGTCCACGGTATGATGCCCTTTTCCTGGATTCCGGATCTTCACTTGCTTCGCTTCGGTCGTCCGGAATGACGTTTTTTTTCAGATTGCGATGTCTCAAGGCCGGAATCCAAAAAAGCAAAGAGCGGGAAAGGCGGGACATTCTTTCTCTTAAAGAGCGGTCCGTATTCTCTGGTACTCATTTTCCGGAAGAACCGCTTTTTGGCTCGCGATAGAGGCCGCGCTGCCGATAAGCAACGTTTCCCAAATTTGTCATTCCTCTGCCAAAATTTGTTCTATGTCCAAGTCCTTGATTTTCCTTCTGCCCTAGCCTGGAGGGATTTGCCGACTTGCAGTTGCCCTAAGATGGAAAAGACTATGCGGATAGAACGGTCGGGCCTGCTCGTGCCGCAAAGAAGCTGGGTTTAAAAAAAATGAACAGGGGGCTCTCAGGATAAAGGCCGCGGGGGACCGTGAAAAAACAGGAAATGGAAGAGATGTGGCCGAGCTTGTTGATCTATCTTGACCTGGATAGCGAATTTATGTTTAAATAATTGAAATTTATCCTCTGCAAAGATGAGCCAAGGTAACCAGTTCCCGGTGCCGGCCGGCTCTAAGGAGTTCGGCGATGCTTACCTGCCGGGGAGGAGATCGAAAAATGCGGGCATGCATTACCTTGGGCAATGGCGCTTCAAATTGATAAAGGAATGATGCGTTTATGGATGGCATGATTGTTGCAACTTATGATAGGATTGCCTTGAGGGGATTTGAGCCCAAGCCCTCTGACTGAAAAATCTTGCCGCCTGATGCGTATTTCAAGATCGAGGCGGACCTGGCCAAAAAGCCGATGAATCCCTGATAAGACAAGGGATTGAGCAAAAGGGGCAGGTCAGTCGTTTCAAGGAGGAGTTCCGGGTTCCTTCCCGACTCCAAAGGGCCTGAAAATACAGGTCCGTGGAGCTCAGGGACCTCACCGGCGGTGTGGTTATGGGCGACAACGTTTCGAGTAATTGGCTAACCAAAGAAGAGATCCTTTCCAGAACCGGCGTTTCGGATGAACGCCTGAGCGGCTACATCCGGATGAAGCTGCTCCCCGAGCCTACCATTCAGGAACTAGACGAAGGATCCGGAGAAGCCGGAAAGACCAGCTACTTTCCCTTTGCGGCGGTGGATCGCATCCTGTTTGTGGAAGGGCTGAGGAATGTAGCCGACTTCAATGATATCATCAGGATGCTTAGAATGATCCCGCTCACCGGAGATGAAGTAGA
>CAYVUX010000482.1:0-3326 GCA_964455075.1 uncultured Desulfobacteraceae bacterium
ACAGGTCTTGACCAGGAACCGCGAGTTGAACGGGGTGCCCCGAAACCAGTACTTGTACCGGTCGTAGTCCTTGGCCACCCGGACGCACAGTTCGGGGTGGGCCGCGCCGCATCCAATGAAGATCTTCTTGTAGTCCATGGCGATATCCTGCATGGCCAGCACCGCCTCGGTGCGAAAACCTCCCACCACAAAGTCCACCTTGTCGCGCGTAAGGAGGCGCTCCATGGCATTGGTGGCGTCGGTGACATTGAGAAACTCATTGGAATCGGCCTTGACCAGCTCGATCTTCATTTTTTTGTTTCCGACCTGAAGCCCGCCGCCGGCGTTGATTTTCTCCTGGGCCATGGTGGCCCCGTTCCAGTGCCCCTTGCCCTGAACAAAGTTCATTGGGCCGATGACGCCGATCTTGATGGAATCGGCGCTCCAGGCCGGCAGACTCGTGACCAGGGCGATGACGACAGTCAGCAAGATGCTCCATCCAATTAAACCCTTTCTCATGGCCCTTCCTCCTTTTTTACAGGTTATGAGCTGAAGCTGAATGATGGAAGAATCTTAAAAACACCGCGCATTTTATGGTTTGCGGTTGACGATGCTGTGCTTTTCCGGGCCCCGAAAGAGCCGGAGAGTGCTCCCCGGCGGGAGATATCTATGCATTTAAGAGAGGTCTGGCTTGCTCCTTATCAAAGCATTCCGGGCAACGCGTCGGCGGACGGCGTGCCTCCATGCCTGAGCATTCCATATGCAAAGGGCGAGTTGTCTCACCCTGTTTTGATTGCGGTAGGATCGGAGAGCCCTGCGAAGGATCATGAAGCGGGACATTTGCATGGCCTCCGACGATCCAATATGTAGCGCCAATCGAGACGTGTGTCAATCCCCCGCTGGAAAAAAACAGGCTTGCAAGAGCATTTTGCCGAACGCGCCCCTTTGCTTCCGGGTTCGGCCCGGTTCCATGACCCGAACCGCATTCCGGCCGCCTCCGAGGAAAAGGCTTCCCAAGGCCCGGGACGAGGGGAAGCCGTTGCTCGACAAAAATGTCGAAACCTGCAGGGATTGTCGACCGCGAAATCCTTTAACGGAAAATAAGCCATTGTTTTTTCTATTAAATTATTTTGGCATACTTATTGATATTGTTTCAAGAGAAAGCCGCGGCCGCCGCGCTTGCTCACGAGATACGCAATCCCCCGAATGCCCTCGGCATGGGTTTGCAGCGGTTGAGGATCGAAGCCTCGGAACTGGATGCGGAACACCGAAGCCTTATCGGCGTCATGCTCAAGGAGGTTCAGAGGACCAACGGCATTGACAAAGGCCTCCCGGCTCCTGGGGATCAGCGAGAGGGTGCTGCGCTACAAAATGAAAAGGCACCGTAACCGGCCGGGTTCGGTTCGCAAGAGGTATGGCGGCGAGCCATAACGCGGGTCCCATTCGGCAGGCAGCCTCCCTGAGCGAACCTCGGTCTGGAGTGTGGGGCGTGGAGTCGGAGGGAGAGGGATCTCTCCTTTTGGGCAGGAATCAGTACCGTCCGAATCCTAACGTTTCCTCTGCAGGAAGGCGCTCCGGGTCATGCCGCTTCCCACGGAATCATTCAAGATCGTCTTGGCGTATTTTCGCGAATCAAGCTCCATGTTTACCGGGTAGCCCTGGACGTTGTCCTCTTTCAGGGCCCCGCGCTCCAGGTCATAGGGGAGCCTCAGCATGCTGACCACGGAACAGTTGCCCCGTTCGTGGATATTCATTACCATCCTTTTCCGGATGTATTCGGCCGCCGCTTCCCTGGCTTTTCCGTTTCCATTCCCGAGCGCTCTTTCGAGGGTCATGGGGATCATGGCAAAATTCGCTTGATGCTCAATGAGAAGATCGATCCCGTCCAGAGTCAGTCCGTTTCTTTTCAAAAACTCGCGAAGAAACGCGCCGGCTCCGCGGGTGGCGTGCAGAAAGACCCCCTTGCCATCTATCTCCACAAAGACGTCGCCTTTATCCGGGACCACCTGGATGTAGTCTGCAAAGCAGCCATGCGTCCTGGTGGATGTGTCCACGATGCCGTAGCGGGGTTGTTGAAAGGAGAAATCCTCGCCTTTGTGAACCGCGACTTCAATGTCCGAATCGGGATCCAGGTAGGCGGAGGCAAGAACGCCGTATTTTCCAGACTCTACATAGGCCTTTGCAATTTCCCGGACACGGCTTGGATCTCTGTCCCGGGTCATGATGTCGAAGGCGAATGAGTGAACATGCCTGCTGTAAAAATCCATGGCCTTGGTGAAGCCGGTGAAGGTGCTTCCGGTCGCCTCCGGATGCATGATTTCCACGAGCCGATGCTGAGCCCTGGCCGCGGTCGCCGGAACCTTGTACTGCAGCTTCCCGAGCTGGTTGTCGAGAATAATTCCTTCCACGGGGTCGGCTCCCTGTATCTCGGCTATCGCTTCTGCAATGTCATCTACAAAGTGGGCCGTGAATGGGATCCGGCCGCTTTTTGTGCTCCAATAACGTCCTTCAGGTTCTGCATTGCCCCGGGTGACCAGGGCTGCAGCCAGGGCGTCGTCCCCGAACAGGATATTGGACGTGTCCATCGGTCTGAAGCCTTTTGTGCGATGGGGGTTTTCCGCACCTAAGATGACCGAGATATCGTCTTTCTTGAGGGCCCCGGTCAGCGAAAGCATGAAAACCGTCTCCACCGCCACGTTGAATCCGGGGCAGCCTGCATAGACGTCCATGGCGAGCACCCCGTTGCCGGACTCCTGAAGCAGCTCCAGGGAATGCCTCACGGCCGGACCGGCGTCGTATTTGTCCTCCCCCAGATTGGTAGCCGCAATGACCAGCTTGATCCGAGAAGGATCAATCCCGGACGTCTCCAGCAGGTCTCTTGTAGCGGCGGCGGCGATCTTCTCGCCCGGCGGGGCCACCTTGCGGGTTCTCACGCCCACGCGCTCTTGAATGGTTTCATCGGTAACCGGAATATTTCCCTTGAAGAACATGCCCTTGTTTTCAAACATGGCATTGTCCAGCAGGATTCCGCCGTTCCATGCGCCGTAGGCAAAAATCTCCAGAATCGAATCCAAAACGCTTCCTTCCTGTCCTCTTTCCGTGAAGTGCCCTGTATTGCTGCCATTGATTTCGGCTTTTTGCAAGATCAAATTCCTTCCCCGGAGAATGAACGATCGCTGGCGAACCCCCGGGGTTCCCCGGAAAATCGTTTTTTATGCAATCAATCCATTTCTTTTACGGCATCCATGGATCGGTGAAGGAGCTCCTCCTTGCCGGAAAAGAAATCCGGCAGCGGAAAGTAGCCCTACAACGCAACTTAGACATTTACTCTCTTACTCTTATTTTTC
>CAYVUX010000483.1:0-3310 GCA_964455075.1 uncultured Desulfobacteraceae bacterium
TCAAGGTCCTGAAGGACGTGGTGCAATTCTCCATTTGCTCCTACGAGGAGTCACCCTCCCTTGCCCTTGATCTGTGCCGAACATTTGCTTTCGAGAGAATCAATCTGCCGTACTTGACCTGGGTCGGTCATGACCGCTTCCAGACTCTGGATGTGGTTGTGAACATTTCCGACGCGGCCAGGTCTTCGCGGCTCCTGAAAGAGCGGGCCGACAAATCCTTCCTTCAAAAAAACGGCATGGCCATTGTCTCCATTTTTCCTCACAAGAAAAGTCCCGAGATCACCGGCGCCCTCCTGGAGATGCTCGGGACCGAACGGATAGTTGTGGAGGGGATGGGCAATTCTCCTTCGGCCCTGTCCACCCTCTTGAAAGAGGAATCCGTAACCCCGGCCACCCACGCCCTGTTCGGACCGTTTGAATTCAGCGCTTACAGGACACCAGCGGACTGGAAACTGGCTCAGAAAGGCAAGGAAGAGCTCTACAGGGAGGTGGTCGCATCGTATCAAGAGAAGCATCCCAGGGTCTACGGACTGGACTACTATCCCGACCAACGGATCGTGGACTTGGAATTCGCGGATGGGGATCTGAAAAAAGCAGGAAGCGTATTCAGGGAGTTTGCGCGACACGGTCTCCCTCTTACCTTCCTGGTAAAGGGGTCCGCCGAGGCGGGAGGTAAAAGTACCGTAACGTTTTGCCTGCCCGCTTCGCCGGATTTATCCTTTAAAGCCTTGATTCGGGAACAAGGCGGATGCCTCCGCGTTCGTTCGGTCCTTCCAGCGGGAGTACTGTACATGAACGGACCGCATTTTGGAGACCGCTACGGCATTGCAAGTCCGCTGTTGGAGGCCTTCAAAGAAAATCAGACCGGAATATTCGGCCTGAGCTGCACGGTAGCTTCCGTGGTGCTCGCCGTGCCGGCCGACCAGATGGAGAATGCCCTTCGAAATGTACAGTCCTGCTACGAAGTTCCGTCCGTGACAAAGAGGATGTAAACCGGATCGCCCGGAATTTCCTGCCCCGGGGATCTCGTGCCAACCCTGAAACCGGGACTCTCCGCAAAGGCAGGCACCCGCAGGGATGTCCGTCTCCGGTGTCTGAAACCCGCTCCCGGGCAAGGGCGGTCAAAAACCCGCTTCACGGCGAGTGAGGGACAGCATGACGAATTTAGAGAAGCAATCCGGTTACTTGCACCGGACACGGGAAACCCGGAGCCGGGAAAAACGCCGGGAAGAGCTCGAAAGGCAATTCCTCGAGGTTTTTTCGCATGCGGTCCACCGTTCAAGGGCGTATCAGGAGATCTACCGCTCCGCCGGCGTGGATTCTTCCTCCATCAAGGGCCTGGAAGACCTGGAAAGACTACCCATACTTCACATGAGGGATCTCGTAAAAAGGCAAGAAAAGGAACCGCCCTTCGGTGGATTTGAAACCATCGGCCCTGAGGAAATCCGCCGGATTTACATCAATCCGGGACTCATCCTCCAGCCCGGTGAACGCGGCTATGCGGACACCACCTGGGCCGAAGCACTCTGCGCTGCGGGCTTTCAAGAGGGAGACCGGATTATCAACACGTTCAACTACCATCTGTGGCCCCTGGCCTTTATGCTGGACGAGTCCGTGGGGATGCTCGGCGCAACGGTTGTCCCCACGGGTGTCGGAAACACCATGATGCAGGTGAAGATCCTCCAAAAGCTGGAAATCAACGCCTTCATGGGGACACCCAGCTTTGTGATGACGCTCGTCCAGCGGGCCGAGGCTATGGGGCTTGACCCCGGGAAGGATCTGGCTCTCGAAAAAGCCGTTGTCGGAGCCGAAATGCTCCCCGAATCCCTGCGTTCCCATCTGGAGGCCAAAATGGAGATGACGGTTCGCCAGATTTATGGCACGGTGTACTTGGGATGCATCGGATACGAGTGCGGACACATAACCGGGCTGCACGTCCCGGATGGACTGATCGTGGAAGTCGTTGATCCTCAGACAGGCAAACAGGTGGAAGACGGTACGGTGGGAGAAGTCGTCGCGACCTCATTTGGTCACGCCTACCCCATGATTCGCATGGCCACAGGAGACCTCTCGATGGTCACGAAAGAGGATTGTCCGTGCGGGAGAACCGGCCTCATGCTGAAACGAATTCTCGGACGGATCGACCAGGCCGCAAAGGTCAGGGGCACCTTTGTCCATCCCTGGCAAGCGGACGAAGTTATCAGCAGGTACCCGGAAGTTTTCAAGTATCAGGTCGTTATCGAGAGAAAAAACCACCACGATGTCATGACCTTTGTTCTGGAACTCAAGCACGACATCGACCGTCCCGAAGTTTTAGAGGCCCGGATCGAACGCGACATCAAGGAATTCCTCACCGTAAAGGGAACTGCCCGCGTCGTTCCAACGGGTACAATCCCGGACTACCACAAGAAGATCGAGGACAGGAGACGCTGGGAATGAATAGGCCTCCAGCAGGCTGTCAGGCTGGTGCTTTATTAGAGGCTGTCGGGAAGCATCCAGATGCAATGCTTCCGCAGGCCTGAGTCACTGCGGCGTACTGCGACCAGTACGCCGCAGTGACTCAGGTCAAGGGTAACTCCGCTCGCGAGATCCCGCTTCAGGGGGGAGATGGGTGTTTTCCGACAGCCTCCCAGGGGACCCCTCCATCCGGAGCAAACGCATGCCTGAGAAAATCAAAGTCGGCGGCATCATGCAAAGCGACGGGCGGGCTCTCATCAAAATTCTCTCCGTTCCGGATCATTCCAGCGTTGCCGGCACCGTGTTGCACGCTTTGGCCGACCGGGACATCAATATTGAACTCCTGGTGGAAAGCTTTGACCTGGACGAATGCGGAAATTTCGCGCTGGTCATCGACCAGAAGGACCTGGACGGCGCCCTTTCCCTGCTGGATGAGCTCAAACCGACCATTGACGCCAAGGTCGTCACCTACACACCCGATGTGGCGGTCATCACGGTCTTCGGACCCCACCTCCGAGAGAAGCCGTTGATCCACGGACTGATGTTCTCCTCCATCGCCGCCGTCGGGATTCCTTCCCTGGCCATCAGCACTTCCTTGTCCAGCGTATCCTGCGTCATCGAAGGCGGGCAGACGAACACTGTGATCCGCGCCTTGAACGAAGTTTTCGAGGCCCCGTTCCAGGTGAGACAGCGGCCGAAGGATTATTAAACCAGCCTCCTTAAATGATTTCTCCTCTGCAAATTTGTTTTCTGTTCGCTCCGGCCTTGCACATTCCTTTCGGATGCCTGAAAATGGTCCTTCCGGAAAATGGATACCTAACGGTCTCAAAAAGAAATGGTCATCCGGTTTTCC
>CAYVUX010000484.1:0-3308 GCA_964455075.1 uncultured Desulfobacteraceae bacterium
CCATGAGCTCGGAGAGCACTTCGTTTTTCTGCTGCAGCTTCCCCTCAAGCCGGCCGAGCTTCTTCTCCAGCTTTCTCGTCCGGCTGTCATGCTTCTTCTCAAAGGCTGCAGCCCCGTTTTCAAAGAACTGCTTCATCCAGCGGTGGAACACCGTGGGATGAAGACCGTATTGATCACACAGATCAGAAACCGCCACCTGCTCCACGAGGTGCTGCTTCAAAATCCGGACTTTCTCTTCAGCGGTGTAATTTTTCCTCTTCTTGGTCATGGCGTCTTCCTCCTCTCATACAGCTAACATATCATGAGGAAAACTCCAATTCCGTCTGAAGCAGAACACCTTCGGTCAGGCCGTCGCTGAAATACTCCTGTTCCGGATCACCACTCATATTGTCAAAAGGAAGAACGGCAATCGACGCCTTGTCGGGCAAAGGGAAGGCCATCTTATCCACAGAGGCAGGCTCAAGCTGTGGTGT
The DNA here is from genome assembly GCA_964455075.1 of uncultured Desulfobacteraceae bacterium. Lineage (GTDB taxonomy): Bacteria > Desulfobacterota > DSM-4660 > Desulfatiglandales > Desulfatiglandaceae > CAYVUX01. Next base: position 474 of record CAYVUX010000484.1, read on the forward strand.
TCGAAAGTACAGATGCCAGACACCTACAGCCGCGCCCACAACGAGGAGGGCTAACATGGCAATCACCGCATTTCGCCAGGTCTTCCCAACAGCCTTTTTCGCCTTCACCACCCGGTGGGCCGCAGCGCCGGGAAAGGACAAAACCTTGTACGCCCGGATCGGCTTGTCGATGTTCTTGACCTCATGCTCGCCCAGAAATTCGTACTCGAGCCCGGTCTTGCTCTCGATGGCATCATAGACCGTGCCGGAGATACAGATCTCCCCGGCGTCGGCCAGGCCCTCCATGCGGGCCGCCACATTCACCCCGTCCCCGTAGATCCGGTCCCCTTCCTCCAGGACATCGCCCATGTTGATCCCTATCCGGAAGGACATCCTGCGGTTCTCCGGGTGCTCCTCGTTTCGCTCGGCCAGCCCCCGCTGGATCTCGACGGCGCAGTTGACCGCATCGACGACACTCGTAAACTCTGCCAGGATGCTGTCCCCGGGGGAGTCCACCACCCGGCCCCGGTACTGCTGGATCAAATGGGTCATGGCGGTGCGGTGGATGGTGATGGTGTGGACGGTGGCCTCTTCGTCGTCCCGCATGAGGCGGCTGTACCCCTCCACGTCCGCGCTCAGGATGGCGGAAAGCCTACGGGGGAAACCCTGGGTGTTCACGCGGGATCACCTCCCTTGAGATCAAAAAGCCTCTGAGCAGATACAGATGTCCGCTGGACGCTCAATTTGTGCTGCCTTCTGGAAACATGAAACCATGAGTTCCTGCCAGAACGTTGGATTGTGATAGGGAGTTGCAGAACTAACAGCGCTGAATGCTGTTCAGCTTTATTAAGCGCCAAAACGCAAGCAGTGTCAAGGCGCAATGGGCGAGCTCCGGGTTTTTCTTCTCCGGGAGTTCAAGGGACAGAAAGAGCACCGGGTCTCGGACGTAGATCTGAACCGACTGCGCGAAGGGGACTACATTCGGCGAATACTCCCTAATCGACCGAAAACCGGCCTCCGCCTCGATTCGTCGCATCCGAAACCCCACAAATTGTCGTTTGGGTTCAAGCGCTTTTGGCTTTGATAACGAGCGCCGGCTCGGTCCGCCTGGAATAAGAAAACCCTTCGGCTTCCCGAACGGATCCATATTTTTCGGAGAGCTCTTCGATCGGGCCGGAATCCAGTGCACGCGTGTAGCAGGCCTCCACGCAATTGGGCGCCTTGCCTTGGTCCAACCGGTCAAGGCAGAAATTGCACTTGTGCATGCGGGGGTTTTCTCCCGGACCGAATTGGGGAGCGTCGTACGGGCAGGCTTTTAGGCACTTGGCGTTGCATTCGTCCCTCCCAATACAAACTTCGGGATCCACGGTCACGATCCCGTCTTCTTCCCGCTTGGCGATGGCATCGACCGGGCAGGCCTCTGCACATACCGGGGAAATACAGTGCCAGCAGGGATTGACCATGTAGCTGACAAAAACGTTGGGGAAAGAGCCTTTTTCCGTGTATGTCACGCGCATCCACTTCTCAGGGCCGGCGGGCACATCGTGCCAGTCCTTGCAGGCCACCTGGCAGGCGCGGCATCCGGTACACCGGGTTTGATTGAAGTAGAATCCCATCTGCATGTCGGTTTCTCCTCTATGCCTTTTTGACCTCAACGAGGCTCGTGTTCATCACGCAGGCGCCCCCGCCGGAGTAGGCGTCCCGGGTCAGCGTGTTGGCGCAAGCCCCCCGGTCCACGCCCTGATCGTCCGGCGCGTACCAGTTCCCTTCAAAAATCGCCACCACACCGGGCATGATCCGCTCAGTGAGAAAGGCCGGAAGCGATACAATGCCGCGATCATTGTAGACGAGCACTTCGTCTTTGTCGGCAATCCCCCGGGCCCCTGCGTCCCGGGTGTTGATCCACACCCGGTGTTCTTCGGTTTCCCGCAGCCAGGGAACCAGGTAAAGTTCGGAGTGCACCCGGTTTCTGGGATGCGGGGTGAGGAGCTGAAGGGGATATCTTTTGGTCAAGGAATCAAACCGGTCTTCTGCTGTGGGCATGTATTTTGGAATCGGTGGTACCGCCGGGTTGTTCAGGTCCGCCACGCGCTGGGAAAAGATTTCGATCTTACCCGAAGGGGTGGAAAACGGGTTATTCTCCGGGTCCGCAATCTGTTCTCGGAAAGCCACGATCGGTTCCGGCAGGTCCACCCGGTGAATGCCGTTTTTGCGGAATGCATCATAGTCGTCTATGTGGGTGGTGTACTCCGGGTTGTTTTCAAACAGGAGCCGGAGCCACTCTTCTTCTGTATGCGGGTTAAACGCCTCAACACCGAGCCGTTCGGCCAGTTCGGATGCGATCTCGAGATCAGACTTGCACTCGCCCAAAGGATCGATAGCCTGGTTGACCGCGGTGAAATACGGTCCCGAGGGCCAGGGCCGGGTGAAATCATTCCGCTCGGCGGCACTGGTGACCGGGAGGAGCAGATCCGCGTACCGGGCCGTGGCCGTAGGAAACAATTCGTTGACCGCGATGAATTCGAGCTGTTTGAGTGCCGAGTCCGCCTTGTTGCTGTTTCCTATCTGGTTGACGTAGTTGTTGCACATGGACCACATCATTTTGATATCCGAGGGGTAGCCGCTGGCCTTGCCCTCGAGGATGGCATCCCACAGCGCGTTGATGTGTATGCGCTTCTTAACCCGCAGCCGAATGTCCAGGGTGCCCTTGACGTTTGGCCCGCCGACTTCAAACGGGTTCTTTCCGGCCGGAATGGCCGACATGCGGAACATGTGTCCAATCGGGATCCCCATCAGGCCGGCGCCGGCGCTGCCGCCGGGCCGTCACACGTTGCCGGTCATGGCGCACAGGGTGGA
>CAYVUX010000485.1:0-3305 GCA_964455075.1 uncultured Desulfobacteraceae bacterium
GACTTGCGGGAAACCCACATGAGATAAATACAAAATCAGAACAAATTTACCGTGGTCAATGTGCCGGATGCGGGGATGGCTGCACATCATCCGTACCTTTCTTGAAAAAGGTTCTCAACTGCTTTACAATCACTAGCGTTGCCGAGCCGTCGGCTCGTGCTTATCCCCGTGTAAAGGACCCGGCCGGCGGTACCCAGGTTCCGGCTGGGGATGAGGTTTCATTGAGAGTGGAAACGGTTTTGGAACGCAGGGATTTTAACGTCCTGTTCGAATTGCTCGGACACACTTTTTTTCGACAGGATATTCTTCTACAGGCATTTTGCCACGCCTCTTATGTCAATGAACGGCAGAGTCGGGGTCTGGATAACAACGAGCGGCTGGAATTCCTGGGGGATGCGGTTCTGGATCTGGCTGTCAGCCATCTCCTGATGAACCGGTTCCCGGGTGCGGAGGAGGGAACGCTCTCCAAGTACAGAGCCATGATCGTTGAGGAATGCGCCCTCGCCGAGGTTGCCCTGAGCCTCGGCCTGGGGGACTATGTGCTTCTCGGAAAAGGCGAAGAGCAGAGCCGTGGGAGGCAGAAACCCTCTATTCTTGCCAATACACTGGAGGCCCTCCTTGGGGCGCTGTATCTGGACGCGGGATACGAAAAGACCTTCCATTTTGTGGAAAGGCACTTCACCGGCCTCCTCCAGAGAGTCCACAGCCGCGACATGGCACATGATTTCAAAAGCATGCTTCAGGAGTACACCCAACAAACCTACAAGGCATTGCCCAATTACCGCACACTCGAGGAGTCGGGCCCCGCCCATGACAAGACCTTTCGAGTCGCATTGACCCTGATGGGGAAGACTCTCGCTGTTGGGGAAGGAAAAACCAAAAAGGAGGCGGAGCAGAGAGCCGCCAGGGAGGCGTTGGTTTGGATCAAGGACGTTTGAGGCCCTTTATCGCCCCCGTGTTCCTGCCCAATCAGGGCTGTCCCCACCGCTGCGTTTTCTGTGAGCAAGAGGCCGTTACCTCACAGCCTGCGAGACCCATACGGGGGCGGGATGTAAAGAAACTCCTTGAGACGGCCGTCGGTTCCAGGAAATTTTCCTCGTCCGGGCATCGTGAGGTGGCCTTTTACGGCGGGACATTTACACGTCTGCCCTTGAAAACGATAGAAGAACTTCTCTCCGCGGTGCAACCTTACACGGCAAGACACGGGTTCCATGCCATCCGCGTCTCCACAAGACCGGATGCGCTGAGCGCCGACTGTCTTGACCTCATGAAGCATATGGGGGTCCACACTGTGGAACTGGGCGTCCAGTCCATGGACGACGAGATTCTTTCCCTGACCCGCAGAGGCCACACACGGGAAGATACGGTCAGGGCCGTCAGGATGTTGAAGGAACGCGGTTTTCGGGTAGGGGTCCAGCTGATGCCGGGTCTCCCGGGAGACTCCGCGGAATCGAACCGGGAGACCATCAGAGAGGTCATCCGGCTCCGGCCTTCCATGGTTCGCCTGTATCCGGCAGTGGTCATCCGGGGAACCGAGCTCGCCGGGTGGTTTGAGACCGGTCGATACAGTCCCCTCGACCTGGCGACGGCGGTGGACCGATGTGCGGAGGCGTGCATGTCTTTGGAGGATCACGGCATCCCGGTCATCAGGATCGGACTCATGAGTTCGCCATCCTTGCTGAAAAGGGGGGTCGTGCTGGCGGGTCCTTGGCATCCGGCTCTCGGTTTTCTGGTCCGCTCCCGGATTTACCATTTGAAGATCGCGCGCAGCCTTCCGAGCCCCGGATCATCCTCGAGGATCTCCGTTCGTCTTCCCCAAAGAGACGTCCCCCTCTTCCGGGGACATCGCAACCGTGCTTTGCGGGCCCTCGAGCAGAAAATCGGGGCAAAAATTGAGGCGGTCCGACCCGACGATTCTCTCCTGCCGGGGACCATCGAGGTTGAGGCGGCATGACCTTCCTGTCCGGGTTCGTCGCGATTATTGGCCCCCCGAATGTGGGAAAATCCACCCTGCTCAACAAAATCCTGGGGGCTAAGCTGGCGGTGACCTCGTCGAAACCCCAGACCACCAGGAACCGGATCATAGGGGTTCTTCATGGGGACGACCACCAGATTGTTTTTACAGATACGCCCGGGATCCACAAGACCCGAACGGCGCTTCACAAGAGTATGGTCGAATCCGCCCTTGCCGCACCCCAGGAGGTGGACATCATCATCCTGATGATCGGGATGGACGACCCTGGCAATGCCGAAATTCCGGCCATTTTGAGAAAGATCGGGGAACTGGCCAAGCCTTGCCTGCTCGTGATCAACAAGATCGACAAGGGACCCCGGGAGCTCGTTCTTCCATTGATCGACCGATTGCGGAAAACCCACGATTTTGAGGCGATCCTTCCGGTTTCAGCCCTCTCCGGCGACGGAGTGGAACGGATCTTGAGAGAACTCCAATCCCTCCTCAAGCCGGGCCCCCCGTTCTTTCCGAAGGACATGAATACCGATCAGCCTGAATCCTTCCGTGCAGCCGAGATCATCCGGGAAAAGATCTATCTCTTCACGGCAAAGGAACTCCCCTATTGCTCTGCGGTGACGGTGGACAACATGCAGTGGGGAAAAGAAGGACGGATCCTTTCCATCTCTGCCGCAATCCATGTGGAAACAGATTCCCAGAAAGGGGTGATCATCGGAGCGGGTGGTAAGATGGTCAAGCGCATAGGAGGTGCTGCCCGCAAAGACCTCGAACAGCTTTTCGGCACAAAAATCTACCTGGATCTCCTGGTCCGGGTGGAAAAAAACTGGACGAAAGATACCCGTGCGTTGAGGCGGTTGGGATATTAGCAGGTCATGCCCGCGGAGGAGTCTGCCTTGCAATTCGAAAAAGCCGGTTCCTTCGCAACCAAAAGCCGCCTCAGTCACGCGTGCGGAGCTTGTTCGCGGGCAAGCCCGCTCCTACAGGGCGGTCGGAGCGTGTTCTCTGCAGGAGCGGTGCCAGGCCAAAATCAGAATGCCACGATTTCTCACCCCTTCAACGAGATAAGGATGAGAAAACCGGATGAACCAAAAAAAGAGCCGACCGCTCATCTCGCGGCCGGCTCTCTTAGGAGGAAAGAGTAGTGTTGGTTACATCTTGAATATGCAATTAGCTTGCCAAAAAGTGGCGGTTGAAGTCCATATTCCTCCAAGCATCTGTAATTTAAGGCCAAATGCCGGGTTTCCTTCCTGAGAAATCCTCCTACTACCGCAAGCACTCTTGTTAAAATTTTTTAACAGCCGCGACGAAGGCTTAGGATGGCGTTCCTTCAACTGGC
>CAYVUX010000486.1:0-1994 GCA_964455075.1 uncultured Desulfobacteraceae bacterium
GATCCGGGATTCGCCGGAATGACGAAAAAAGGAAAATCCAGACTTTCTACGAACGCATCCAGGTTAAAGGTCATAGGGGGTCATGCTTTCGACGCCCTCTTCCGTGACCAGCACGGTCTGCTCAAACTGGGCGGACAGGGAGCCGTCGGCCGTCACCGCGGTCCACTGGTCGCGCAGGACTTTGAGGGCGGTTCCTCCCAGATTGATCATGGGTTCGATGGTGAAGACCATGCCGGGGACGAGTTCAATGCCGACCCCCTTCCTCCCGTAATGGGGCACTTGAGGGGCCTCGTGAAATTCGAATCCCACCCCGTGGCCCACGAACTCGCGGACTACAGAGCATCCTTCTCCCTCGGCATAGTCCTGGATGGCCCAGCCGATGTCGCCGACCGTATTTCCCGGCCGGACCATGGAAATGCCCCTTTTCAGGCTCTCGCGCGCCACCCTTACAATCTTTTGTGCGTCGGGGCTGCACGGGCCGACCGGAAAAGTCTTGCTTGCGTCCGCGTAGTAGCCGTCCAGGATCGGAGTGATGTCCACATTTACGACATCCCCCTCCCGAATTTTCAGTTTTCCAGGGATTCCGTGGCAGATAACATCGTTGACGGACACGCAAACACTCTTTGGAAATCCTCGATAGTTCAGAGGCGCTGGGACCGCATGGTTTTTGATAGTGATTTCGTGAACCAGGGTGTTGATTTCATCCGTCGTGATTCCGGGCTGAATCCGGTTTTCCACCAGATCAAGGAGTCTTAGTGTCAATCTTCCCGCTTTTCTGATCCCCTCAATATCCTTCTTCTCTTTGAGTCGAATGCCGTGCTTTTGAAAGTACAATTCCTTCAGCCCGGGGTCCTTCCCCGGAGGCAGTTCTTTGCCCAGACAGCATCTCTTGTATTTGAGTCCGCTTCCGCAGGGACACGGATCATTCCTCCCGACCTTTTGTTTGTTTTTCAGCAGCACGTTGCTTAATACCTCGCTTACTGGACGGAGACCCTTGAAAAGCGCGCTCTTTCGCCCAATCCCCCGGTTTTACCGGGACAGGTCTGCGTCATACTCGGATTTCCATCTCAAAAATATTCAGTATATTCCTGCGGTTGATCCCGCCCGGCAGGCGGGACGCTTTCCTTGACCTTGAGTCCGCCTCAGGCGGAAACACGTTTCAAAGATCTCGGGACGTGGTTCGCGGGCATGCCCGCTCCTACCGGAGGTCCGGAGGGATTTCTGTAGGAGCGGCTTTTAGCCGCGAATCATATTCTCCGAACGGCGTGACCAAATCACCGCTAAACTGGGGGGGGCCCCCTGGTTTTCCGATCTCCGGCATATGGACCCGCCCGAGGCAATTCGACAGGCCCGGGGAAGATTGCTCGCGTGCGGCGATGAACCCGAAAGTCTAATTTAATGCCTGCCGAATGATATTCAACAGCATCCGAAGTTGACCCATGTCGAGGCATTCCAGGAATCCGAGGTCTCTTTGCGTTCCAAGGGCCTCTTCAATCCGATCAATCATGCGCAGCCTGTCTTCCTTTTCGCTGCTCCGGGCGGACTCGGGCCGGGTTGATTCCCGCCTCAATTGTTCCAGCTCTTCGGCACATCCTACAAGGTTTTCCAGCAGCATTTGATTCGCATCGAGGAGTTTCCGGATTTCGTCCTCAAGCCGCTCCACTTGCCCTTGGTTCGAGGCACCCTCTTTGCCGGGGGGCAATGGACCGTCGGAAGCGCCTGCAAAACCCCCCGGAATCAAGAACGGAAAACACAGAAGGGCCTTGACGCTCGTTCGTATCATGCCTTGAAACCTCTCAGGCGGTTTTGAGGGGAGCCGCCATTCGGCCGGCTCCACCTGCCTGTGTACGCCTCATGTTGAAATTCGGAAATGGACACGGAATCGAGCAGAGCATATCAGAGGCGCCTGCATTAATCAATCGGACAGGGGAGAAGTGAGGGTTCGCGGGCAAGCCCGCTCCTACAGGAGGGGAGGATGATTTCTGTAGGAGCGG
>CAYVUX010000486.1:2094-3282 GCA_964455075.1 uncultured Desulfobacteraceae bacterium
GATGGTTCGCGGGCAAGCCCGCTCCTACAGGGGGGGAGGATGATTTCTGTAGGAGGGGTGAATCAGACCCCGCCCTTCGGGCGGGTCCCCGGTTTGCCAATCTGAGCGCCACGCTCGCGGTCGAATCGCTCCTCGCCCGTGTTGCCTTTGAGCTCCGCCTCAGGCGGAGACATTTCTCAAAAGTCTCGGTGTGCGACAGAATCCTATTGATCAATACCGGATGAAGATGTAAGAAAGTCACAAAAAGAAGCTTTGAGGGGAATTTCTGGATGAAATGCCAATGCGGCCAAGAAGCCCTATGGGTTAGAAAATGAACCGGCGTGTTTTTGGTCTGCAGGTTCTGCGGATCGGAACGAGCCTTGCGTGCTGAAGACATCACGGATGAAGTGGAAGCCCTTCTCGCCCGCGTCTCCTGCGACCGCCTCTGATGCCACGAGTCTCCATATTCCAATTGTCCCAAAGGCTTAAGAGGCTCCGGGTCCCCCATGTCTGGGCCTTCACAACCTATTTTGCCGAGGGATTCCCGTACACCATAATCCGGATCATCTCGTCGGTTTTTTTCCGCGATATGAAGGTGAGCCTGGAAGCCATCGGCCTGACCTCTCTTTTCGGCCTTCCCTGGGTCCTCAAGTTCCTCTGGGGCCCTCAAATTGACCAGTTTTCCACCAAACGCCAATGGATGCTCCGCACGCAGTTCCTGCTTGTGGTGATCGTCACGGCCGTGGCCGTGATGGCCCCTTTGCCGGGCGGGGTCCGGGTCATTGCCGCGCTTTTCCTGGTGGGCGCCTTTGTCGCAGCGACCCATGACATGGCCATTGACGGCTATTACATGGAGGCCCTGGACGCCAAGGGTCAGTCCAAATTTGTGGGATACCGAGTCATGGCCTACCGGATTTCCATGATGACCGGTACGGGCATCATCGTGACGGTCGGAGCCACGACCACGTGGCGAACGGGTTTTTTCGTTGCGGCCGGTCTGCTGGGAGTGCTGTTTCTCTATCATTGGTGGCTGCTCCCGCAGGTGGAGAGCCCCAAGGCTCCGTTGCGCGTCCTTTTGCGGAGCCTGAGAAATGCGAAAATCCTGGGCGGGATTCTTCTGGCGGCCCTGGCGGCCGTAGCTCTTCGCTGGATCTTTTCGCTGGGATGGTGGACCGCGGTGAAAGCCGACTGGCCGATTCTGGAAAAGAT
>CAYVUX010000487.1:0-3273 GCA_964455075.1 uncultured Desulfobacteraceae bacterium
GGGTTCTCGGCAGAAGCTTCATTCACGTCAACGACGTAGATGTGATTGTGGAGTGCGAAGAAGAACTCCTTTCAGTGGGGAATCCGCCTGAAGCGGCCTCGGCCCATGTCATCGCCCGGCATGCCGCGAAGCTGATTGAAGACGGGGCCACGCTCCAAATCAGCCTTGGGGCGACCCCTCGTTCGCTGCTCCTGGGGCTTTCGGAGAAGAACGACCTGGGCGTTCATACGCAATTCCTGAGCGAGGCGATCATGACCCTGTTTTCGAAGGGTGTCATCACAAACAAGAAAAAAGGGTTCAATGACGGAAAGCTGGTTGCCAGCGGGGCGGTCGGATCGCCGAACTTGTACGAATTCCTTCATGACAACCCGGCCATTGAATTCCATCCCTCCGACTATGTCAACAACCCTGCAATCATCGCCAGGCACAACAAGATCACGGCACTCAATGTGGTCATGGCCATGGATCTCACCGGTCAGGCAGCGGCGGACGCCCTTCCGTATAATCACTTCTCGGGCGTGAACGGGATAATGGATTTCGTGCGGGGCGCGGCCCAGTCCCCGGGGGGGAAAAGCATTCTCATGCTTCCTTCTACGACCATGGACGGCAAAAGCAGCCGGATTGTTCCGTTGCTCGATAACATTGCGGTCGTCGTGCCTCGGGGCGATGTTCAGTACGTGGTGACGGAGTACGGGGTTGCGAATCTTTTCGGCAAGAGCCTCCAGGAAAGAGCCATTGCCATGATCAGCATCGCCCACCCGGACTTCCGGGACGAACTGTTTTCCCGGGCCAAAGAGATCGGCCTTCTGGGCCAGGAGAGAACCCTCGCGGAAAGCGCGAAATGCGTCTATCCCCTCAAAATTGAAGAGGCGCGGTGGATAGCCGGGGAGAAGATCCTGTTCCGGCCCGCCCGGCCGACCGACGAGCGAACCATCCAGGAGCATTTCTACAATCTGGATCGCCGGGACGTGGTCCGCCGTTTTCTGCATGAGAAGACCGCATTCGCGCATGAGGATGTAGCCGGGTTCTTCCAGGTGGACTACATCCATGACATGAGCATCGTGGCGGTTATAGGAGAGCCGGGCTTCGAAAGGGTGATCGCAGTGGGCTGCTATTTTCTGGATCCCGCGTCCAACACGGCCGAGGTGGCCTACAGCGTGGAGCGGGATTGGCAGCAAAAAGGGATCTCGTCCATTATCCAGGACAAGCTCGTTCGAACGGCGCGGGAGCAGGGCATCCGCGGGCTGGCGGCATACACCACCCCGGAGAACAAGGGCATGATCGGGCTTTTCAGGAAGCTCCCGTACAGGACGAGGAGCTCCTTCGACGGCGAGGTGTTGACGCTTTCGGCCATGTTCGACGAACCCGCAAAGGACTAGAAGGGCTCCCCGGCATCGGGCCGGAGGTGGCAGAGGGAGACCGCGGACGATGGGGAGCGAAGGGCCCGGACATTGAAATGAGCCCGGGTTTATGAGAGAATCGTTTTAAAACGCAAGCAATGCGTACGTTTTCCTGCCGGGAGGCTGTCGGAAAGCGCCCGGAGGCAAGGCTTCCGCAGACCTGAGGAATGACGCGTACTTATAGTACGACGCAATGACCAAGGTCAGGGGTAATGCCGCTCGCTTGGATCCCGCTTCAGCGGGGAGACGGGCGTTTTCCGACAGCCTCCTGGAGTTGCCCCGGGGCCTGTTGAACAAGGAAGCGGAAGGAGGAAAGAGCCAATGACGGAATCCAAGAAATGGTACGATGCCCACCTGGAGACCTACCGGAAGGAAGCCTTCGTCAGGGGTAAGGAGCAGTACGAAGAGCTTTACCGGCGATCCCTTGAGGATCCGGACGGCTTCTGGGCGGAGCAGGCGGAGAAGTATCTCTCCTGGAACAAGAAGTGGGACTTTGTCCTCCGCTACGATTTTGATGCGGCCGAAACCGAATGGTACGGTGGCGCGTCGCTTAATGCGGCCTACAACTGCCTCGACCGTCACCTGGACACCCTGAAAGACAAAGTGGCCTACTACTGGGAGGGCGACGATCCGGAAGAAGCGCGGGAGATTACCTACTCGGACCTCCACAAGCAGGCAACCCGGCTGGCCGCGGTGCTCAAATCCCGGGACATCCAAAAGGGGGACCGGGTGATGATCTACATGCCCATGATTGTGGAACTGCCTGTGGCCATGCTGGCCTGCGCCCGGATTGGGGCGGTCCACAGCGTGGTTTTCGGCGGGTTCAGCTCCGAGGCCCTGGTGAACCGAATCCAAGACTGCGGAGCCAAAGCCGTGATCGCGGTGGATGGGGGCTTTCGTGCGGGAAAGCCCATTCCCCTCAAACGAACCGTGGACGAGGCCCTGAAGACATGCCCGAACGTGGAGACGGTCATTGTGTACAATCGGGCCGGCCTGAATCCCGCGTTGGACCCGAACCGGGAGCTCTGGTGGCATGAGGCCGTGGACGAACCGGGACTCGAGAGCGAGGTCCCGCCGGAGCCCATGGATGCGGAAGACCCCCTTTTCATTCTCTACACCAGCGGGAGCACGGGCAAACCCAAAGGCCTTGTGCACACCCACGGCGGCTACCTGGTATATGCGGCCATGACCACCCGGATCGTTTTCGACTTGAAAGACGACGAGACTTTCTGGTGCACCGCGGACATCGGCTGGGTCACGGGCCATAGCTACGGGGTGTACGGCCCCCTGATCAACGGTCTAAGCAGCGTGCTTTTCGAGGGGGTTCCCTCCTACCCGGACTTTGACCGGTACTGGCAAATTGTGTCCCGGTACCGGGTGGCCAAATTTTACAAGGCCCCCACGGTGATACGCGCCCTGGCCAAGGAGGGAAGCGAGCACGTCGAGAAGCACGACATCTCCAGCCTGAAGCTTCTCGGTTCGGTGGGGGAACCCATCAACCCGGAGGCATGGCGCTGGTACTATCATCACGTGGGAAGGGATTGGTGCCCCATTATGGATACGTGGTGGCAGACGGAAACCGGCGGACACATGCTTACGCCGCTGCCGGGCGTCGCGCCCATTAAGCCGGGGTCTTGTTCCTTTCCCTTCTTTGGCGTCGATCCGGTCATCCTGGACGAGACCGGAGAGGAGGCCAAGTACCCGAACCAGGAAGGAGTCTTGTGCATACGAAAGCCCTGGCCCGGAATCGCTCGAACCGTTTACGGGGATCACGAGCGGTATGTGGAGACGTATTTCAGCCAGGTGCCGGGCATGTACTTTTCGGGGGACGGAGCCAAACGGGACGAGGACGGATATTACTGGATCATAGGCC
>CAYVUX010000488.1:0-2945 GCA_964455075.1 uncultured Desulfobacteraceae bacterium
TCTTTCGCACTTCTCACTTTGTAGTTAGCCAATCAACAATCGCAAATCGACAATCATCAATACCCTCACCACTTCACCACAATATTCACAAAATTAAACGGCGGCGCCGGTCCCACGTATCTGAAGTTGATCCGGTCCTCGTATTCCTTTCCGAGATCCTCCATTAGAAAATCAAACTCCTTCTCCCGCATCTGATCAATAAGAAAGGCGGCATTTAAAAGCATGCTGTCGCCGAACAGGTCATTTTTCCGGGTATCCAGTGCGGTTCGCTTGAATTTAGCAAGGATCTTTTGGGCATCTTTCTCCTTTTTCGCCTCCAGAGCGTTTTTCACAGATTTACCGAGAGCGATCTTGAGGGTATTGTCAGACCCGGATTTCCCGTCCACCTGCTTTTTGAGTCTTTTGACTTCCCGGTTTTCGGAGGCAATCTCTTCAAAAATTGGGTTCATGTCTTTCCAGACCGCCTTGAGGCCCATCTCGATCTTGTTTTCCATATCCTTAAGCAGCCCTTTGAATTCCGAATAGCGGCGTCTTAACAGGGTGCGCACCTCATCCGGGCTTGCGGCAATGGTGCAAAACCGCACCGGTAGAACCGTGTGTTCCTTCATGACGGTTTCGATCACCTTTTCATGGGCTGTCATATTTTCCCGATTGATGACGTACTGGGTCATGGGGGTACTGCTGATGACCGCACTCAGGTCGCTGAATCCCACGGTGGATACCCGATCGCCCCGCCCGCCGATACCGATGGGCCCAAAATTGCGGCCCTCTTTTCCCTCGATAATGCAGTAGAGATATTGTCCTTCCTTGCCCATAATGCCCACTTTGTTATGCTGGTGAGTAAGCCAATGTTATTCACCGCCCGCTTCGCTTGAGGCGCAGAGTTCACAGAGGGAATACTTTTTTTTCTTTTCTGCTGAGAGGGCAGAAAAGAAAAAATCTCCACTTTGATGGCAACCGGGTATTTGCTCTAAACGGGAATACACGCTTTATCGGGGTATGTATCGTCGTTAGAGTGGTTGATATTTGTTTTCCTTCCTCTTAAAGGAAAACAAATCAAGAATCAACTCTGCGTACTCCGTGCCTCTGCGGGGAATCATTCTTTTCCCTATTGCCCCTTGAGGGGCACATGGCTTTCCGTTCGTCTCAATAATCGATCTTCATCACCCGCATGGAAGACCGCTTGCCGTCCTCCACCGGTGAACGGGTATTGGCCCGCCTGTGCCTGACCTTTTCCTCGCTGCCTTCAATCTGGGCAATCCGGTCCTCAACGGCCTTTATCTCGTCTTCGGTCTGCTGTTTCCTTTTCGTCCAGATCTCTTTCTCCTTGCCCAGCAGTTCCAGTTTTTTCTTCAAGGCAAAGACTTCCAGTTCAGGGGACCCTCCGCCCTTAGGTCCTGTGGTGATTCGCTTGATCTTTCGAAAGGTCTTTACTGAGGACAGGCCTTTTGCACGCGCTCCCATGGCTTTTTCCTTTCCAATAAGGTTCAGAGGTTCTGGGTTCAAGGTTCTGGGTTCAAGGTGCAAGTATCCTTGGCGATTTCTTTTGTTTTGCGCTGAACCGCTCAACCTCTGAACCTCTCACCCCTTCCCTCAACAGTGTTCTTCAATCAACTCCTCAATCACGCGTTTAATGCGCTCCTGGGTGGCTGAACTGCCGATACGGCTGGTCTCGGAGGCCAAAATATCGGTACAGGTCTGTCTGAAGATGGGGTCATCTTTGTTCACCGCCCCCTTTCGGACTCCAAGGGCCTTGGAAATCATGATACACCCCCGGATGGTGGGGGCGAACTCACATGAATCCGAATCCCTGAGACCCCTCACCACCTTGACGATCTTGGATGCATCCCCGTTTTGAAGCCCGGATTTATGCTCCGTAATCCGTATCTCGGTCTCCTCGTCAAACGGGTCCAGATCCATGGTGACCATGCGGTCCCTGAGCGCATCCTGGCTCCGGTGGACCCCGGCGTACTCCTCCGGATTGCTGGTAAATATGGCCACAAAGTCCGGGTGAACCTTGAGGTAATTATCCTCTCCGGCCCCGCTGGTGACCGGTAAATCGAGCATCCGCTCCTGAAGCACGGAAAGGAGCACGTTATTGGCCTCGGGCCTCGACCGGGTGAACTCATCATAAATGAGGGTAAACCCGTTCCTGCACGCCACGGTGAGCCGGTTGTCCACCCACCGTTTTCGCATGTCCTCCTCGGTCTTGAGCACCGTATGAATGAAGTTATCCACCACCTTCCGCGTGCTGAACCCATATTCGCCGCCCACCAGGTCCGAGGACGAAAACTCCTCATCCCCGTGGATCATGACCGCGGGCCGTTTCAGCTTACCGGCCACATGGAGGGCCATGGTGGTCTTACCGGTCCCGGAAATCCCGCGAAAGTGGACCGGAAACCCGGCCGCAATATAGGCCAGGGCCCGCTCTGAAATATCCTTTATATAGGCGGTTTCCACAAAATTAGGCAGGGATCGAGGCTCCAAAACGGTTGTTGTCTCTCCCATGGTTGAATCATCCTCCTTCGTTTAAGCTTCCAGGGGGCAGGATGCGGCAGGCCGTCTGCGGAAGCGGGGCCCACTGCATTCCGCCCACCGCACGCTGCCTGCTAAACGGCATAATACGTGGAATCTTCCTTTCGGATGTCACCGTCCTCCACCAATTCTCTGATCACCGGGATAAGGGTGCGCCAGTTATCAATCCCGAGGGTCTCGGCGATTTCCACCATTCTCAGGCCCTGAGGATTTTCCTCCAGGGCGTCGAGGACCTCCGTCTCCAGGCCCTCTTCCATTTCCTCTTCTTCCTCAAGGTCGGCTTCTTCCGCTTCTGTTTCCACTTCTCGGGCTTCCTTCTCTTCTTCTTCCACAAAGACCGGTCCGGACGCCGCGGGTGCTTCAGCAGGCTTTACCACCGGCTCTGCGGTCACACCGGGAGCTGCCGCCTT
>CAYVUX010000488.1:2955-3262 GCA_964455075.1 uncultured Desulfobacteraceae bacterium
GTCTCCAGGCCCTGTTCCATTTCCTCTTCTTCCTCAATTTCAGCTTCTTCCGCTTCTTCGGCAAAAACCGGTTCGGGCTCAGCGGGCGGTACAACAGGCTTTACCACCGGCTCCGCCGCCACACCGGGGGCTGCCGCCTTTTTGATGTCCTGCCCGGACTTGAGCGATCCGAGGAGATCTTGCCACGCCCGGGCCGCCTCTGAACGACTCTGCTTCAGTTCACCCAAAAACCCGGATACATTCTCGGAGAGTCCGGCCGTGACCTCCCCCAGGCTGGTGTTGAGTGCCTCTGTCATCTCCTTGTGGC
>CAYVUX010000489.1:0-2122 GCA_964455075.1 uncultured Desulfobacteraceae bacterium
CAGCATCCTCCCGTGGGCAATCTCCTCATCGGATCTATGCCTGTCGCGGCCCGGGGCGGTTGCCGTGCCTGTGCAATCGGATCGGGCCGCAGTTCTCACAGGGTCTCCCTATAATCACCGCGGGTTCGTTCTTTGGCGATCCTTCCCGTCCTCCGGCCGATGTTCGTCAGTTTGAATTTGCGGACGCCGAAGACGCACATTCTCAGCAGGAGAAGTCCATGACGAAAGCGTCTGATCTGGGTTTCACCGTACCTTCTCGCTTGATACCGCACCGGGATTTCCGTGATCTTAAGGTTCAATTTTGAGGCACCGAAAAGCAGATCAAAATCCCCAAAAGGATCAAATTCTCCAAAGTATCTTCTTCCCGCGGCGATCATTTCGTAATGGGTTTTTCTGAGCACCTTTGTTCCGCAGAGCGTATCTTTGATCCTCTGGTTCAAGAGCCAGGTGAAGCACATGCTGAAAAACTTGTTTCCCAGCATGTTCAAGAACCGCATGGCATCGTCCTCCATGGGATAGACGAGCCTGCTTCCCATGATCAGTTCTCCTTTGTCGTTCACAATCGCATGATAAAATTTCGGGAGCTGCTCGGGAGGAACGGTGAGGTCCGCGTCCAGGATCATGAGAATATCCCCGGTCGCATGGTCGAACCCCTTCCGCACCGCGTCCCCTTTTCCGTGGCCGTCCTGTATCAGGAGGCGGATTTCTTTCTCCCTGTACACCTCCATCACCCGTTCGATCTCCGCTCGCGTCCCATCGCTCGATCCTCCGTCCACAAACAGAATCTCCGCTCCGAGGCCCATTTCGGGAAGCCTCTTAACCGCGGGCTCAATGTTTCCCTTTTCATTTTTGCACGGGATGACGACGGAAACGGATTTGTCCGTTGCCGTACGGACCGGCTCTTTCGGCCTTGCGACCACGTAGTTGGAAATACACAACCGGTTTATGCCGGGAAGGCTCCCCACAAATTCGATGGTCCCGCTCAGAAGAGGGACCTTTTTCGGGAGAAGCAGCCGCCTCTCTTTCTTGATGGGCTCAAAATCCGAAAGATAGAGAAGGTTCTCGAGATCCTCCGGGGACAACCAGTTGCAGACTCTGGTGGGCATTTTTGCGCCGATCCGCTCTGCAACCTTGAGCGCGGGTTCCCACAGAAAATTGTAGTAGGCAATAACCAGCCTGGTGGACGGGGTGCAGTATGCATGGAGCCTCTCAAGGGCATGCTGCACATCTTCAAGGTGCCCTACGAGATCCACCATGAGGATATAGTCAAACGGACCCTCCGCCTGCCACGTTGAGGGGTCTTCCGCGTCTCCCTTCCGAAAAATCAGTTCCGGGAACCCGTCTCGAGCCTGCTCCACCATCCTGCCGCTGATATCGATCCCCAGGCCGCGGTCAGGCTTCACCGCGGCAAGAAGTTCGCCGGTACCGCATCCCAGCTCCAGCACGCGTTTCCCTTCGGGGACAAGAAATTGGAGGTAAGCGGCCTGGGCTTCATAGTAATACCGGTTCCTGGCCTTCCAGCTTCGTCGCCGGGGGGCCAAGGCGTCAAAGTGCTTCTCGATCTCTTTCTTGAACGGGGAAAGCTCCATCCATTCAGCCCCTTTTCTTCTCCACAGCGGGCCGATTCCTGTCAGCCGGATTCTTCATTCCAATTCTCCGTCAAGGCGCGCTTCATGGCAAGACCGGCGATTCCCGGAGTTCATGCTGCAGGAAAAAGGCACGATCCGGCCTGTCGGTTTGTATGTAGGAAATCCCCCCGGAAAGCGCCTTTCTCAGTTCATCGAACCGGTTCACGGTGTAGGCCGAACTCTCCATTCCCGATTCATGAATCTCCCCCACAAGGTCGGGAGACAGGGAGGAAAGGTGGTCGGCGCTGATCACAAGCCGATGCCGGTCCGGAGACCTCTGGAAAGGCACGAGGCTTTTTTCACTCAACCGATGAAATTCGTAGGCGACCCGCAAATTCGGAAATCTTTCCCGGAAAGGCGCCAGCATCTCCGCCGAGAATGAAGAGACGATCACCGATTCCACCGTTTGGAATTGCTCCAAAAGTTCGCTTACCTTCTCGGCCAGCAAGGGGGATTCGTCCGGCTTGAGTTCAAGCCAGAGGAGCTTCTTGCCC
>CAYVUX010000489.1:2132-3256 GCA_964455075.1 uncultured Desulfobacteraceae bacterium
CCGCGAACTCAGAAAGAAGCCTTTTCAAGGTGAGCGGTCTTTCCCGGGTAAATTTCCCCGGGTTCAGCGGATCACGAAGCCTTCGGGAGAGGACCGCATCGGCGCTCAGTTCCCGCAGATCCCCCGGGTTCCCGGTCACGCGCTCAAGTTCGCGATCATGGAGCACAAAAACCGTGTGATCCTTGCTCAACCGCAGGTCGCATTCAAACCCCGCAACCCCGGTCGATCCCGCATGCCGGAATGCGGCCAGGCTATTCTCCGGAAACCGAGAGTGCCCGCCCCGGTGAGCCAAAATGCGGCGTTTCCGGGGATCCATTGTGTTCGGGCTTTCCCTCCCCCACTCGTGAGGTCCTGCCCGTTCGTAGAATGCCTTGACGGCCTCGCCTTCGAAATGACCGAGGGGATCCCGGTCCACTTGCCGCCAGGCTTCAACCGCGGGCTGCCTTCCTTTGCCGGAGATGAAACCCCGGATCGCATGAATCAATCTCAATTCTTGTCCCCGTGGAAGAAGCTCGAACGCGGACACCAGGACGAGCCGGTCAAAATTCGCCTGAATCCATTCCTTCTCGGAAAGCTCCGGATGGACCTGTTTCAGGCCTTTCCAGATCTTCCCGAGCTCCCCTGTCAGGCCTTTCCAAGACCCGTCTTCCGTATCGGATTGGACCCGGTGAAAGAGGAGCTTCACTTTTCTGGACACGGGTCCCGGGTCATATTCGTAATCATTGAAACGCGCGGCGCACAAACCGGTCTTCATGACGTTCAGTCTGTAGAGGACATGGTCCTTGTATGTCATGCCCCGGGCGCAGCTCCCCTCCGCCGCATCGGGGCCCGGACAAGCGGCCGCCGCGGCCGTCAGCAGCACGGCCATGAGCCGCTTGAAAAACGCCTTCCTTCTCATAAGGTTTTGAGGCGAGAGCTTTGCATAACCCCATTTTTGACGAAAACTGTTACTCAATCGTAGAAGTTGTTAATGCCGCTGTTCCGTCATTCCCCGGTTTAACCGGGGAATCCAGTGCATCCACATCCTCAGGCGGACTGGATGCCCCCGTATCAAGTACGGGGCAGGCTTATCGGGGTCCGGCATGACGACTGTTACACTTTATGGAGCTACCAACCGAGACTTG
>CAYVUX010000490.1:0-3248 GCA_964455075.1 uncultured Desulfobacteraceae bacterium
TTGACGCTCAGATTTGGGTCGGATTTGGTCGTCGCGATTGAGCGGCGGCCGAAGACGGCCCAAAGCCGAGATAGGAAAATGGGAAGTTATTTTTGAGTGAGCCCTTAGTTTGACACTCCGGAGGCTTTTCTATAGAGTCTGCTAATCGCCTTGGCAACCAGGAGAAGACGTTATTGAACCTCTCCACCGAGCTGGAGGGCGGAAGCCGCCATTCGCGGGGAAGCCCGCTTCTACAGGAGGGGCGCAAGGATTTCTGTAAGAGCGGCGTTAGCCGCGAAGCATCCCTTTTCCAAAGGCCTCGACTCCGGGGGCGGACGTCATGCCCGGGGATCCGGAGCGATCAAACGAACAGGTGTTTTCGAAGATACATAAACGCCAAGCCCAGCAGAACGCCGTCGTCCTTTTCGACCTGCGATCGAACGTCCTCTCCCACTCCCACCAGGAGAGAATCTTTCCTCTCCCTCACAAATTCCCGGAATACATCCAAATTGTAGCAAGCCACGATTACCATCCGGAGTTGAGAATCCTTCAGGGGTTGGCCGGGGTGGCGACGAGGGTGGAACAGCAAATCCAACATCTGATCGTTTGCATCCGTGTAAGGGGCAATACCCTGATTCACCGTCCATTCCTCAACGGTCTGCACATTCCTCTCCTCCAGGCCCAGGCATCCCGAAATGCCCAGCCGATAGAAAATCTCTTCAGGCTTCGGAAGAATAGGGTGGAGGCGACAAGACCGCCCCAAAGGGAAAAGACGGCAGGCCATGGGTCGGTCGGCATAGACGGAGCATCCCCCCTCGGTTACAAAGGGGCATGTCTTTTCAGCGTCCTCATTCGGTTTGAGCGAGAGAATGGGAAAGCCGGACTCGGGGTCCGTCCTGTAGAGCGCATACCTCGCAAGGAAGTCATCCGATGAAAGACCCAGGGCGTTTTTCAGCCTGAGGACATCGTATGGTCCAAGAGGCAGATGCTTTCCCTTGCAGCAGCCGTTGAAGCAGGGAATCTCCGGGTGGCAGGCAAACCCGAAAGTATCGCTTCTTTCCAGGCGCCTTTCCGCGGCGGGCGGTCGGTCGAGGAACATGGCAAAACTCTTCCCTTCAATATCACAAGCATTTCATCTCCGCAGGCGACGGAACAACTATAGGCGACGAACTCCGCTTTGGCAAGGCTCCGGCCCGTTCCTGCCGGCGATCGCGCATTCGGCCCTGTCTTGCTTGACATTTCCGGGCACGCGTACTAATAGTGCCCATCCGGAAGCGAAAGGCCGGCACCTTGAGGTTTTCAAATCAAGAATGAGGGGGTTGGGCAGTCTCCGGCATTGAAAGAAAAACAATGGGGCGCCCATTTTTCTCCTGCAACGACCCTTGCCCTGCCGTAAGGACCGCCGGCTCGATGAACGTCGAGGCATCCCGGGCCGGCCGGGCTCCAACCGAGGAGTAAAAAGCAAAATGAAACTCCATGAATATCAGGCCAAGGAACTCTTCCGAAGATACGCAATTCCCGTCCCGAAAGGAACGCTCGCAACATCGCCCGACCAGGCGGCCGAAGCCGCCCGCGAACTGAACGGTCCCCCGTGGATCATCAAGGCGCAGGTCCACGCAGGCGGGCGCGGCAAAGGGGGAGGCGTAAAAGTGGCCCAATCCATTGAGGAGGTTGCCTCCGCCGCGGAAGGCATCCTGGACAAGCCGCTGGTCACCAAACAAACCGGATCCGCCGGCGTGCCGGTACACCAGGTCCTTGTGGAGGAGGGGGTCGATATCGAACGCGAATACTACCTGGGCATGGTGATTGACCGCTCGGCCTGTCTGCCCACCTTCATCTTCAGTCAGGCCGGCGGAATGGAGATCGAGGAGGTGGCCGAACGGTCGCCGGAGTTGATCCTGAAGGAACCGGTGGATCCCTCCGTGGGATGGATGCCGTATCAGGGCCGTCGTCTGGTCTATAAGCTCGATCCAATTCCCGCACCCGAAACGTCCCGCCGCCTCATCGGAGCAATGGGCGGCATGTACCGGCTCTTCCAGGAACTCGATTGCTCGCTCGTGGAGGTCAACCCTCTTGTTCTCACACGGTCGGGGGAGCCCGTGGCGGTGGATGCCAAAATCACGATTGACGACAATGCCCTCTTCAGGCAGAAAGCCCTTCTCGAGTTCGACGATCCGAGGGAAAAGGATCCCCTGGAGCTCGAAGCGGAAAAGGCCGGCTTGAACTACATTCGCCTGGACGGGAACATCGGAGCCATGGTCAACGGTGCAGGATTGGCCATGGCCACGATGGACGTCATAAAGATGGCGGGCGGCGATCCGGCGAATTTCCTTGATGTCGGGGGAGGCGCAAATGAAGAGATGATTACCAAGGGTATGGAAATCATCCTAAAAGACGAGCGCGTAGAGGCCATTCTCATTAACATATTCGGGGGTATCCTCAGGTGCGATGTCCTCGCCCGGGGAGTCCTTGAAGCCGCCAAAAAGACGCGCATTCGACTTCCCCTTATCGTTCGCCTCGAGGGGACGAATGTTGAAGAGGGCAGAGCAATCCTCCAGGAATCCGAACTGGAATTTCTTGTGGCGAAGGACCTGGCCGAGGCCGCCCGGCTTGTTTCTCAACAGGTTGCGTAATAAGGAACGGCAATGAGCATACTCGTAGATGAAAACAGCAGAGTGGTGGTACAGGGAATCACGGGACGTGAAGGCACATTCCACACCCAGCAGATGCTCGCCTACGGAACCAAGGTGGTCGCCGGAGTAACGCCGGGCAAAGGCGGGATGCTGGCCGAGGACGTCCCGGTATTCAATACCGTACAGGAAGCCGTGGAAAAAGAAGGAGCCAATGCTTCGTGTATCTTCGTACCCCCGCCCTTTGCGGCCGATGCCGTACTTGAGTCGATTGCGGCGGGACTGGACGTCGTGGTGTGCATCACCGAGGGGATCCCCGCCCTGGACATGGTCCGGGTTTACAGCGCCTTGAAGAGAACGAATACGGTCTTGATCGGACCAAACTGTCCGGGCATCATCTCGCCGGGAAAAACCAAGGTGGGGATCATGCCCGGCCCTATTCACATGCCGGGCGGCATAGGGGTCATTTCCCGGAGCGGCACACTCACTTATGAAGTTGTTGATCAGCTTACCTCTGTGGGGCTCGGTCAGTCCACCTGTATCGGCATCGGAGGAGACCCCATCGTCGGGAGCACATTCATCGATCACTTGAAGAGATTCAAGAACGATCCCGAGACATCGGGAGTGGTGTTGATCGGT
>CAYVUX010000491.1:0-3242 GCA_964455075.1 uncultured Desulfobacteraceae bacterium
GTCGCGAGTTCGAGTCTCGTCGTCCCCGCCATTCAAAAACAAAGCCTGTCTCTCACGAGACGGGCTTTTTTATTGAGAAGCCGGAGTGGCAACCTCAGAGAAGCCTCATGGCCTATTTCGTATATATCCTGCAAAGCGTGAAAGACGGTTCCTATTATATCGGCTCGACAAAAGACCTGTCCGAACGCATTGAACGGCACAATCAGGGCCGGTCCAAATACACCAAAGCGAAGAAGCCTGGCAGTTGCTCTACATCCGGGGAACACTCGGATCGATCAAGTGCTGTCAGACTGAAAGAAGGATTGAAAGGCCTTGACATCCTGACCTGGAAAGATCTCGAGAGGTGGGGAAGTAAAATTCTCTCGCGGGGTCGGGGCTGCCGTCAGAGGAGTCGGGTGTCGGACCCGGCCATGACGAATAAGGTCGCCCTGATCGCATGGATCCGCAAACTACAGGGAATGTGATCGATGAGCATTTTTACCCAGGGGCGTCCTCGTCGGCCTCCGACGCGGCGGCAAAGGATCGGGCCAGGCGCGCAAAAGTCCGGAAGTCTTCCAGCCCGGTACGCAAGTTCTTCAGGAATACCCTGTCGTCAACCCTCCAATACTGGTGAACGAGCATGTTCCGGAATTTTGCGAAAGGAAGGAGCCGGTCTATCAGATCATCCGGGATCAGCCGGCGATCCCTGGCTTTGGTGAAAGCCTCGGTAAAGCCCCGCACCACCACATTATATCGCTTTGCCAGGACATGCTGGAGGACATTCGCCATGGATTCGGCTATTACAATCACCGAATATTTCAGTGCCTTGATGAAATGCGTTTCCCTCAGGAGCTCCTCATCCGGCCGCAATAGAAGAAGGTTCAAGTCCGCAACTTCGGCAGCCATGTCGCTGACATATTTTTTGATCCGCTCAGGATCGAGTTCCACAGAAGGCCTCCAAACGCTCCTCTTCGAGCGATTTTGCATTCCTCAACATGAACTCGTTCGCCACCAGGTAGGAGGAAAGCTCCTCAATCTTCCCACTCAGCAAATCTGGGAAATCGTTCTTTAAGAGTACCCCTTCATCAACTCCCTTATACAAGACCTCCGCGTCCGCCTCACCTAGGTCGAAAACCAGGATATCGAGCTGTTCCGGCGGAAGTTGAAAGGCCTCTGAAAGGCGCCGTGACACCTCGAAATAGGCCCGCGCGGTGTCCACCCCCGGATAAGGGAGAATGAGGAGATCCAAATCCCTCGCCGGTTGCTCGTTGCGAGCGGCCGAACCGAAGAAGTATGCCGCGGCTACTTCGGGAGAACGCTCCAGTACTCGTTCGATTTGACGCATGTCCCACGTGGCCATGCCTCCCCCCAGAGGAAAAAGGTTCAAAGTTGAAGCCGAGCCCCTCTCCTAGGTTTTGCCAAAAGAGCCCAAGCTTCATGAATTTTGGTAAATATATATGTTACCGTAGAGTTTGGCAACCCTGTTCGATAGCAAAATATCCGACCCCAGAGGGGCTGAAATGATCTAACCCCTGGAAGGGGATGAGCTGCCTTGCCCCTTCCGGATCCCCATTTTCGAATTCTTTCCGCTCAATCAGGCACCGTTTGCCAGGTCCAAAGCCATTTTCTTTTTGGACTCCAGATCTGCGACCCTGTAAATGGAGACATACTGGCTTTGACTCGGCCCGGACCCTTGGTAGGTCCCCAAGCCGTGAAGCCCGGCAACCCAATTCTGCAGGAAGCGCGCTATCCGCATTCTCTTGTCTGCGGGTGCTGCAGCCTTAAGGTATTTGGTTATATAGTCCTTGACTTCAGGGTTGTTCAGTTCTTTCTCACTGGGCATTGTGGCGGGAAGGCCACCGGCGATGTCTCCGGCCAAAGCCAGGACTTCCCAGAACCCGTCGTTCGTGTTGAGCTTGGCGATGTTGCCCATCGTTTCGTCCGGCATAAAGACGCCGGAGCCCTCCGGCTCCTCTTTCCCGAAATAGGCTGCAGCCGTGGCACAAGCCAGGGAGGTATCGTTCAGTTGCAGCATGCGGGTGACTTTTTGGGCGATATGGGAGGCGTTCTGCAGACCGTTGTATTCGGTTATGAGCCGGGTCGCGCCGATAATAAGATCCATGAAACCCACCTTGCAGGCACCCCCGCAGTTCATCCGATGGGTCTTGGCAAACCGGGTGATAAGTTTTTGGGTATAGTCGACTTCACCGCACATGAAAACCCGGTTCCAGGGGATGAACACATTATCGAAAACAATGAGGCATGTTTCCCGCTGACCATACGTGGGATTTCCCAAGACGTGGAGATCTTTCTCATGCTCCCGCTCTATGCTGTAGGGGTTGTACTGACCTATATAGGTTACTCCGGAAGTGCCGTTGGGAATGACAAATGCCACAGCATAGGCTTCTTCGCCCTTTTTGGTCGAGATTCCCGGCAAGACCAGAGTCTCGTCGGCACAGTAGGCGCCCGTGGCGTGCTGTTTGGCTCCGCTGACCACAATTCCATCGGCTCCCTTTTCCACGATGCGCACATAAAGATCGGGGTCTTGTTCCAGGGGCCTCTTGCTGCGATCCCCTTTTGGATCCGTAACCGATCCGCTGACCACCAGATCGTTTTCCTGAACGAACCGCATGTACTCGTTGAAGCGATGATGATACTCGGTCCCTTTGTCCCTGTCGATCTCCCACGTGGTCGCCGCCAAAGAAGGAAGCATCTCGTTGCCCGGACAACGGTAGTTGCAGGTTCCCAGTTTCTGGCTGCTCAGTCTGGCCATATCCAGACGTTTGAAGAGGTCTTCCTTGCTCTGATGTATGTGCAAAGCGCGGCTTATGGTCTCACCGCTCAAATGCGATTTGGCGGTCATGATTTCGGCATACTCGGGATCCGTAGTAAGATCGCAAACACGTGCCGTGGCATCAATGACGCCTTTGGTTACCGGATGTTCAGTTAATTTCTCGATTTTCTTCCCGCCAATAAATAGCCTTGGCTTCAGCTTTGCCACCCGTTCCCGGTACTCGCTTTCTGTCTTGATCGCCATGCATTTCTCCTTGTGTGCCAATATTACAGAGGCGCTGCGTGTGATACATTCAAGTCCTAAAGGCGTAGCCATTGCGATAGGAGATTGTCAACAAATCCAAGGAGCATGTATCAGAAATGAAAACCGATTTCAACTGCCATATATTACGCCGAGAATCTTAGACGTTGCCTAAGGGCTCACTCAAAAATAACTTCACATTTTCCCATCTCAGCTTCGGGCCATCTTC
>CAYVUX010000492.1:0-3227 GCA_964455075.1 uncultured Desulfobacteraceae bacterium
AAACCTCGGGAGGGATGAAGGGCGGCTTCGTCGAAAGGCCCTTTCCGATCCGACGGGATGGGTTGGGAGTTCTCCCCGGGAATTCATGCCCTGTCTACCTCCCGTGGAGGGACCGTAGCCCTCCAGGCGTTGCTGCATACAGCCCCTTCGGGACGCAGGGACTTTTTTGCCGATTTCCGATTAGGGCATATGTCCGGTAGGTTGAAATCGGTAAAAATACGCGTTTTCCGAGTGAGCCTAAGTTCCCTTTTTCTCCGTCTCCTTCTTGATCTGATCCGTGTACCAGTCCATCTGGCGGCACAGGCCGCGGATCAGCCTTGCCTCCCGTGCGCGAACGGGACGCCTGGAGAGAAAACGCCGGATGTTGAGCATCCAGTGCTCCGGGTTTTGCGGATCGATGAACCCGATTTTCATGCACACTTGCTTGAGATGTTCGTACATCCCCTCCAGTTCGAACTTGCTGGCCAGGCGGGGGACGGAAGGGGGTTCGTCCTCCAGGCCGGCGGCGAAGATTTCATAGCAGAGGATCATCACGGCGTGTGCCAGGTTCAGGGAGGAAAATCGCGCGGTGGGAATGGTGGCGATGGTGTGGCAGTAACGCAGCTCGTCGTTGCTGAGCCCCCGGTCCTCGGGTCCGAACATGAGGGCAATCAGATTTTCACGGGAAATGGAAACGAGATCCCGTGCGAGCCGCCTGGGATTCGTCAGTGTGGGGCGGTGAGAGCCGGTACGCGCCGTGGTCCCGACCACGTAGTGAAACTCCCCCAGGGTCTCCCCCAAATCCTCCCGCACTTCCATTTTCTCGATCAGGTCGATGGAACTTCCCTTGGCGGTCTTCAGTACCCGGGAGAGGTCGCAGTTCTTCGGGTCCACCAAGATGAGCCTTTCGAGCCCCATGTTCTCCATGGCCCGTGCCGCGGCCCCGATGTTCTCGGGTATCTGGGGCCGGACCAGGACGATCGCGATATGGTCAAGATTCGCTTTCGTCGTCATTTTTTTGCTGGAGAATCTTGATGATTTCTGCGGTGAGTTCGTCGCTGTCAAAGGAGAAACTGACGGTACCCTGCTTTACATCGAAAAACACTAGGCGGCATTGGTACTCCTCGGCGACTTGCACGAGGAGATCCCTGAAACTGAGCGCCACCGGATGTTCCGGGCCGTCCACCTCCTCGTCGAAAAGCGTGACTTCAATGTAACCGTTGGGCTCAATCATCACGAAAGCTCCTCAGGAATACGGCCGTACCCGCCCCCAGAACCACGGCTCCCACAAAGAAAACCGTCCTGAAGGGGAGCAGATCAATGATCAACCCGGCGAAAAGCGGCCCGACAAGCATCCCCAGGCTGTGGGCCATGGCCAGGATCCCCATGAGGGATCCCATGGCCGCCGTCTTCCTTCCTTCAATGACAGCCAGCGCCATGATTGCCGGGAAGGAGATCCCCCCCGCCAGTCCGAGCAGGCCGTTGCCGATAAGGAGCTTGGCAAAAGAGGACGCATAATTGAAATACAGCATGGCCATCATACCCAAGAATCCCCCGGCGGTCACCAGAAAAGTCCTGCTGATCCGGTCCGCTGCGTACCCCATGGGTACCTGAAGGAGGCCGGAGACCAGCACGTTTACCATGACCACCGCGCCAATGGCCGAACTGGAAAGCCCCAGTTGGGTGTAGGCCATCAGGGGAAGAAAGGTCCATGTGATCCCGATGCACAGGGTGAAGGACATTCGGAACCAAAAGAGCGACAGGACCGCCCGAGATCTCAGCACCTGCATGTAAGGGAGGGAAATTCGGGTGGTCGCCTCCCCATCACGCGAGGTTCTCTCCGAGGGCAGGAGCGAGATGCAGAGAAGAAACCCCAGAAAGGCCAGGGCTCCCATGCTCAGAAAAGACATCTGGATTCCGAAAGCGTCCTTGATGACCCCTCCCAGGAGCGGCCCCACGCTCAGCCCCCCGTACAGCGAAAGGTTGAACAGGCCCATGATGCGCCCTTCCTTCTGCAGGGGCGTGATGAGACCCACGTAGGACTGGGCCACGGGCAGAATCATGGCCGAGGCGAAACCCTGCCCCAGCCTGAGCAGGATCAGGGTGAGCACGCTTTCTGAGACGGCGTAGAGGAGGGAAAGAAAAAAATAGATCAGAAGACCTCCCACCAGGAAAGGCTTCTTCCCCCTTCGATCCGAGAGCTTGCCGAAGTAGGGGACGAAAATGCTCCGGGTGAGGGAAAAGGCGCCGAAAATGAGGCCGATCTCGAGGGCACTGGCGCCCAGGTCGTTGGCGTAAACCGGTAGCAGGGGGGCCACAAGGCCCGCTCCGGTGACCGTCACGAAAACGGCGAGAAAGAGGGTGATGAAGATTTTGAAAGGGCTGCTTGCGTTTTGCATGGACAGGTTCCTGGGGTCGGGGAATTCCGGCAGGCGTTGCCTGCCGCTTCGCTTTAACCGGACGAAAGGGGAATCCAAGGGGCCCGGCTCGCATCGGATATCGGGGCGCCGGCCGGCGGTTTTGCAGCGGCATGATCTCCCTTGAGCCCCCGCGCGCCGCGCGCGCCGCGCGCGTCATGGATCGGGCGCTGCGGGAGAGGAAAGCCGGCGGCTTTTGCCCGGGTTATTGTCCATCCCCTTTTGGGGTGGGGAAAAGCCGCTCTTCATAGGTCTCCTGAAGAGCCTCAACAAGGTGGGTGAGAGTGCGGTTTACGGGGGTGGCAATCCCGGCGGCCTTTCCCTCCCGGACCACGGCCCCGTTGATGAAGGCAATTTCGGTGGTTCTTTTCTTCATCACATCCTGGAGCATGGACGCGATATTCTCCGCGGTTGCCCGGCATACTTCCAGCACCCGTTCTACGGGATCAGGGTAGGGCAGATTGATGCCCTTGGCCGAAGCGATTGAAGCGGCTTCCCGGACCGCCTCCTCCAGGACGGCCCGTGTGCCTTCGACCTCCGGGAGCCTTCCGTTTCTGAGTCCGGTGATGGCGGTGAGGGCGTTGATCCCAACGTTGACCACGAGTTTTCCCCAGATCAGTTCGTGGGCGTTTTCCGCCGCCCGCGCCTGAAAGCCCGCTTTCCGGAGCGCCTCCACGAGAGCCGCCACCGT
Organism: uncultured Desulfobacteraceae bacterium; assembly: GCA_964455075.1. Classification (GTDB taxonomy): domain Bacteria; phylum Desulfobacterota; class DSM-4660; order Desulfatiglandales; family Desulfatiglandaceae; genus CAYVUX01. Next base: position 3,088 of record CAYVUX010000492.1, read on the forward strand.
CTTCTCGACCGGGGGATGGGTGCCGATCGCCGTGTCTCCCCTCCCCGCGTGACGAATGTGGGCGGTGTCGACGAGGGTGGCTCCCTCCGCGGTCACGCCCCCGACCACCCGGTCCCTTCCAAAGACGGTCTCGAGCGCTT
>CAYVUX010000493.1:0-3184 GCA_964455075.1 uncultured Desulfobacteraceae bacterium
AGGCGCACGGATTCCGGATCTCCCTTGCTTCGCGTCGGTCGTCCGGAATGACGTTCTCTTTTCTTCCCATCGCATCCTTTTTCGCATTGCCGGGGATTCCGCAGGACGGGGAATTTTCATCCTGGAGCGAGTAGCCACGCTCTTTTTCTTCAACGACTCCCGGCTTCCCCTGCTCCCCAAGATTCCCTTCTGAATTACGGCCCGTTTCAGGGTCTCCCCTCACAGCCTCTACGAGTTTTCCACGCAGCGGTCATGAGAAAAGCTCCAGCCCCGTTTTCATAGATTTCCTGATGCAAAACCCGGGTTCTCCCGATGGACGGGGATTCCCCCGTTTCATAGGATGAGATCAAAATCAGGAAAGCGGCGGCCGTCACCCGATTGAAGTCCCGGGATGCGCGCTTCCAAAATGGCCCGCATGAAGTTCATTCCGTGGACCAACGGTTCTTCAGTAGGACCGGAAAGGAAGAGGAAATGGCCCAAGTTCCCCGACGCAGACGAATTCTTCTGGTGGAAGACGACGAGTCTGTCCGATTGATGCTCGCCGAACTCCTGGTCCGGGAGGGATATCAGGTGTTTCAGGCCAGGGACGCGCTGCAGGCGACCGCCATGTTGGGGGAAGCGGACCCGGATCTTGTGCTTACCGACTACACGATGCCGCATATGAACGGTGAGGAGCTTGCCCGGCGCATTCGTTGCAACGGAAAGCCTTCAGTTGTTCTCATCACCGGGAAACCGGATGGACTCTCGAGGGCGCATTCTGCGGACAACCCCTTTGACGGGGTCCTTGCCAAGCCGTTTCCGCTCCCTTCGCTTTTGGCAATGATACACCGGTGCATCGCCGCCTGATCGGAAAGGAGACTCCATGGCCCAGAATTTTCGTGTGGAAATCAGCCGAGACCCGGAAGGCCTGCACCTCCATCTCCAGGGCGATTTCGACGGATCATCGGCCCACGTCCTGGCAAAAACCCTGGAAACCCACCGGAACGGATCCGGCCGAATCGTTGTGCACACCGATGGGCTCAACAACCTCCTGCCCTTTGGTGTAGCCGTGTTCCAGGATCACCTCCGCCTTGTGAGAAAGGGGCAGGCAAAGGTGATATTTAGAGGAGAAAACCACGAAGGCATGTTCCTGTAATGGGGCCTGCATGACGGGCGCAAAAGCGCCCGGTGGAAGAAAGAGAGCTGCGCCATGAACCTGATTGTCGACCGCCTGCTTCATAAGCTTTCCGAACGGGGGCTCACGGAGCGGGAGATCCCTCGGCTCCTCCGGGACGTACTTCGTATAGTCAATAAGGAACCCGTGTTCCAGACGGCCTACATCAACGGGAAGCTCGCGAATCTCGGATGGGAAAAGGAACTTCTCGACCGCACCTCCCTGGAACTCACCCTTCAAATCCTTTTAGAGAACACCGCTTATCCGAAACCCCGACGAACCAGCGTGTTTGCTTCCTTTTGGTGATCCCGGGGCGGTTGCTGTTCATTCATATCCCTGTGCCCGGAGCCGCTGCGACGGTCACCGGACGCTACAGGGTTAAAAAGGAGTCCTTTGCATATCCCTTCTTTTGTCCCGGCTAAGCAAGGGGTTGCGGGAAAGGGACTTTGCAAAGCGCTACCGGGGGGAGCCCCATGAAGACCCATCGCAGGAAATTCACCTTTCTTTTGGCCGACAGCGACCCGGACGAGTACTACCTGCTGCGGGACGCTCTGGCGGAAAACGGATACAATGGAAAATTGGCCTATGTCTCGGATGTGAAGGACCTCCTGACCTATCTGCGCGGGCATCTCGACCGGGTCTCCGTCATTTTGATGGACCTTCACTTGGACGGCGGGGGCGGAGCGGAGGCCCTGGCCGAACTCCACCGCGACCCCCAGCTCCGGCACATTCCCGTGGTGACCATGAATGTCGCGTCGGAACCCCAGGACGTGGTCCGAAGCTATGCCCAGGGGGCGAGATCCCACATCGAGAAGCCCCTGACCTTCGGGGAGCAGGTGCACGTAATAGGAACCTTCCTGCACTATTGGAGGGACGCGGTTGCGCTCCCGGAACACGGGCCTTATCTCGACGAAGTGGAAGCCTCCCTGATATCCCGGCGCCCAGGGGCCATGGAACCGGGTTTTGCCGTTTGAAAAGGGAAGATTCCGGTCAAAGCCTTCCTCGCGGACGCTCCCATCCCGCCTTCCCCGGTACTGCGTTCTGGTCGCGGATACTCGCAAGGCGCGGTTGTTCAGCCTTTTCCTGGGAAAATTCAAGGAGTACCCGGACCTTTTCGTTCAGGACGACGTGCCCGATCGCGTAAGCGCAAAAAAGTCCATGGCCGTCTCCGCCTGGGGTGTTTACAGCGGCATGGGCGATCAACGAATTCAGCGGCATATCGAAGACCATGTACACCGTCATCTCAACCGCGTGGCGGAACGCACCTTCGAGTTCTCCAAAGACAAAGGTATTGAACGCCTGATCCTCGCTGCGCCGGACGAACGCACGGTTTCGCTCTTGAAGGATCACCTGCACAGCTACCTTAAACAGCGCGTGCTGGGGGAGTTTCATGCCCGGCCGGATGACGCCGAGCAGCGACTCCAAGAAAAGGCTCTCGATACGAAAAGGGAGATAGAAGAGCGGGAGCAAGAAAAGCTGCTGGACAGGCTCATGGATCTTCACCTCTCAGCTGGCCTCGGGGTGGTAGGGCTTCAGCCGGTACTGGATGCATTGCGCATGGGACAAATCCACACCCTGGTGATGAAGGACGATTTCACGGCATCGGGCTATCTTTGTCCAAAAGACCGTTATCTTTCTGCGGGCGCTTCATCCTGCCCGGTTTGCGGAAAAGCGCTTCAGCCGGTGGAGAGACTTCCGGAAGAGATGCTGCAGGAAGCCCTTGCTCAAGGCGCGGAGATCCTGTATGCCTCTGTGGAGCACGCGGACTTTGATCCCCACGGCATCGGGGCACTGCTTCGCTTTCGCGTCTAGTCTATCCGAAGTCCTGGTCACGTGTGTACTTCCGGATCCCGGCTCGCATCCCGTTTCACAGGATTTGGCCGGGATGAGGAACGACGACCTAGTCCCGGATCCGGGACAGGCGCCGGAACCCAGAGGGAGAAAACGACGGCTATCCGAGCGCTAAGAGGGATCCAAATTCCGGAAGAGCCGAAAAAGAACCATGTTGCGGGGACCGGTGAAAACGCTTCA
>CAYVUX010000494.1:0-3176 GCA_964455075.1 uncultured Desulfobacteraceae bacterium
TATTTTCGGTACTTATCTGTGGGGGAAGCCGCGGCTCCCGACGGAGTCGGGAGAACGCGGAGGGGGCCGGTGTCCCCCGCGGGTAAGTGCCGGAAAATACCAGCCCGGGAGACTCGGAACAAAGAAAAAGCCCCCGCCTTCCGGAGGGGCGGATACAGCAACACACGGGCAATATGCCGCGGTTCTCCTGACGTGGGGATGGGTCGAAGGAAGGAGCGCCCAACCCGATTCTGTCGGATCGGCAAGGGCCTTTCGACGAATCCGCCCTTTATTTCTACCGAGGTTCCAGAGCACGTTACATCTCGAGAGGAACATGCTCCTTCTGGAATTAGCTCCAGGATCTCATCCAACCGTATGCATCAATGTTTCGCCGGCTGTACAAGCCTTTCCAGTTCGCGGTCGTATTCGTGGATCATCTTTTCCCAGGAAAAGTGCCCGACAGCCTCGGGAAGTCCCTCCGCCTTCCTTCGGAAGTCGGTGTACCGTGTGAGCATCAGGCAAAGCTTTTCCACGAGGTCCGTGTGATCCTTGTACAGGAAATCGTCATGGAAGCGATCCGGAAGGATTTCCGGATAGGAGAGCCGCTTGGGCAGCAGGGGAAGGCAGCCGTGGCGGACGGCTTCGATGACCGCAATGCCGAAGTTCTCCTGGCGGGCGGTACTGATCACGATGTCCCCTCGCTTGAGCCAGGAATAGTACTCTTCCCGGGAGCCGGCGTAACCGTAGTGCACCAGCTGCTCCCGGTGTTCCTCGCGGGCTTTGAGAAACGGCTTCGGCACCTTCTGGAAGTTTTCTCCCAGAAGGGCAAGCCGGAAATCAATCCCCCGGGCGCGCACGGCTTCAAGGGCCCCGAAGAATTGCCCTGGATTTTTGTCGAACTCCCACCGGTGGTTCCAGATGATTAAGGGCGGCTCCCGGCCCGCGATTTTTGTATGCCCCGGGCGAGGAGGTTCAGCGGGGAACCGGCAGCCAGGATACAATATCCTGGATTTCTCGCGAATTTCCTCCGTCACCCACCGAGGGTGGAATTCGGGCATCATCCGGATGAATTTCGGAAGTGCCGAGAAGAAAGAGGCGAAATGCGTATGGGAATTGAACAGGACCCGGTCGGCCGCCAGCGCTGTGGTAATGTCCGTAAAACCAAACTGAAAATCCCTGTGCTCCCCGGGAGCCAACGGGTAGGTAAGTTGGTTTTCGTGAAAATACACCAGCGAGGGAGGAAACGGGTCCCCGGAAATGGCTTTGAAATCCGAAAGGCTCATCATGTTGGTGGCAATCAGGCCGTGGTATTCTTGAAGTCCGGGAACTCTCTTGCGGAAGTGAAGAGCCGCGCCGCGCATCCTCCATTTCCAGAAGCGGGCGGGGAGGGTTGCGAGCCGAATTTCATGCCTGGAGTTTTCCTGCAGGCCTTCGGCAAAGTCCCTGTGCGACCCGCCGAAAAAGGCTTCGAGCATGAGAAATTTCAAAAATATCCCCTTTTCCAACCGACTCCTTGAGAAGCATCTGCAAAACATTCCATTTTTGTGAAGGTCGAGGAAGGTGGGAATTGAGTTCCTCGGCCACGAGTTCTGGGCTGAACAGGCTTGAGCATGACATCCGGATTGGATAAAGAAAAGGGCTTTCTAAAGGTCTCCTTGATATTCAAGCTCCTTTGTAAGACGATGTCAAGGAATCGTGGATTGAACAAGATTTGCCGGTTCCTTCGCTCGGGATCCTGGTTCCATGTGAGAGCTGGATTCCCGGGGAGGTGGAATCGCAAGGATTCTTTGGGGAGATGCTGAAGATGACACATAAGGGGATTTCCGAAGAGAGAGCGGCTTTACTTGCAGAGGATTTTGCGCGGGGCTTTATCAAGTACTGCGGGTTCGAAGCCGAGAAAGTGGAACGGGGGGGATTTCAGTCCCGGGTGTCCATCGGCGAGGAGCACCGGCAGCAGGACGGCTTCATACATGCCGGTGTGATGGCCGCTATGGCGGACCATACGGCGGGGTATTCGGCGTTTACAACCGTTGCCGCAGAATATCAGATCCTGACCATCGAATTCAAAATCAATTTCCTCAGACCTGCCTACGGCGATGCGCTCATATGCCGGGCGCGGGTCATTCGCGGGGGCAGCAAGATTATCATATCCGAATCCGAGGTTTGGGATGTCCACCCGGATCGGGAAAACCTTTCGGCAAAGGCCATGGTGACACTCATGGCCGTGCATCGGGACAGGCTTCAGCTAAAGCGCTGACGCGATTTCCTCGGCGGTGCGCTGTGCCGCCTCAGCGGGATCGGCGGCATCTCGTATCGGACGGCCGATTACTACATAGTCCGCGCCGGTTTTGACGGCATCGGCCGGTGTCATGACACGTTTCTGGTCGTCGCCCTCTACGAGGGACCACGAGGGGCGGATTCCCGGCGTGACCACGACGAAATCGGTCCCGAACTCTCCCTTGATCCGGGCCGCCTCATGACCGGAGCAGACCACGCCGTGGCAACCGGCCTCTTTGGCGAGCCCCGCCCGCAGAAGGGCGAGTCCTGACAAGTCGTCCGCAACATTGGGCGCGTATCCCAACCGGTAAAGTTTTTGTGGATTCAGGCTTGTCAAGACCGTGATGGCGAGGACCTTGGTCGACGGCCTGCCGGCGCGGGCCTCGAAGAATCCCTTCAGGAACCCTTCCCCTTCATCGCAGTGGACTGTAACGAAGGCCGGCCCATGGCTGCCGGCAACCTTCAAGGCCCTTTGCATCGTGGCGGGGATATCATGAAGCTTCAAGTCCAGGAATACGCGGGCGTCGCCCTCCTCCTCCACGGCCCCGATCACAGAAGGCCCCTGGCTGATGAAAAGCTCCAGGCCTACCTTAAATAGTCCCACCCTTCCTTTTAGGCGCTTCACGTATGACATGGCTTTATCCAGGGTTGGGACATCAAGGGGAAAAATGATGTAGTCTTTGGGATCTTTCATAATGGCTCCTCTTGCGTGCTCGGGTGATCTGTAGTATATGACACCTCAGTCTTCCGGCAAGTCGCCGGAAGAAGCCCGGGCCGTTCCCCGGGAGACTGTCGGATTACTGCCTTGCCGGGGCCGAAAAAAGCATGGACAGCTTTTAGAAAAGCTTATATATTATAGGAGCTTTGGGCCACCGTAGCTCAGCTGGTAGAGCACCTCACTCGTAATGAGGATGTCTGCG
>CAYVUX010000495.1:0-3174 GCA_964455075.1 uncultured Desulfobacteraceae bacterium
GAACTTGTTTCTGACGCGGTAGCTGATTGCACGGGGAGTGAACAGGCTGGCCCAGCAGTCGCGGACCCGCCGCGTCACATCGTCGACCCCCTGAATCCAGAGGTAGGTGTCCTGCTGCCCTGCAAAACTCGCCGTGGGCAGATCTTCGGCCGTCGCACTCGACCGGATGGCCACGGGAACCATCGGGACATCGCATTTCCCGCAGAGGCTGTCATATCCTTCCTGAATCGCAGCATGAATTTCCTCGGGCATTGGAACACCCCGGATCAGCCCCTGGACCCTTTCGCTGGCCCGGTTGAGGGCCTCCACATCGGCCTGGTTGAACTCAGAGAGGATCCTGTAGATATCGTCCTGGATTCCCGAATCCCGAAGGAACCCCACGTAGCTTTCGGTGGTGACCGCGAAACCGGGTGGAACTCTTATGCCCGCCTTGATCATCTCTCCGAGACTGGCATTCTTGCCCCCGACCGCGGCCAGGGACCGCTTGTCCACGCGCTCAAAATCAAGGATGTAATCCATAATCCTTCTCCGTGGCTGTGCCCGGGGCCTGCGCCGTGCGCAGGCCCCCGAATTCCACATGACCCTCTTTACGCTCTCTTCAAGATTGTGACCTCTCCCGTGTCCCCATCAACCCGGAGCATGTCCCCGGTCTTGATGACGGAGGTGGCGATGCCTGTGCCTGTAACGGCCGGAACCCCGTATTCCCGGCAGACAATGGCCGCATGGCTGGTCAGGCCTCCGATATCGGTCACAGCGGCATTGATCTTCGAGAAAACAGGCGCCCACGACGGGTTTGTATTGGGGCAGACGATGATTTCGCCTTCCTGCAGGTCCGTGATCTCCTTGAGCAGTTTGAGCACCCTGGCCTTTCCTTCCACCGCTCCCGCCGAGGCGGCGAATCCCTTGATCTCGGAAACATCTCCGGCCTCGGGCGCGGAGACGCCCTTCAGCCATTCCTTGACCTTGTCCGTGGTGATGCCCCACAGCATAATGGTAAAGGGCTCCGCGACTTCTTCCGGCGGATACCCAAGGGCCGGCGGCGGATTCCACTTGGCCGCGGCCTCAAGAATTTTCCTTCTCTTCGCGGCGGTCTCCTTGTAGTACTTGCCCCTCACGGGCACGTCCACACCCAGAGCCCAGCCCGTGGACAGCTCGGTCAAAAGCTCGGGGATTTCATACCGGGTGAACATGAAAAGGTCGTCCGGTTCCTCCAGCATCCCGTTGTCCACCAGGAGTCTTCCAAAAGCCCTTACCTTGCCAAACCAGATGGTGTGGAACCAGTGCTCCACCCAGAAAAGGTGATCCTCGGCGTACCTGTAAATGGTCCGGATGGTGTTGAAGGCGTCTTCGAAGGCCTTTCTGTCGTCCTCGGACTCGATCAGTTTGCGATATTCCTCAACCGCCTCTTCCCGCTGCCTGTCGATTTCCTTTAGATTCCGCTCGATGGTCTCTCCCTTCTCCAGCTGCTTCATGTACCCTTGGATGTAGCTGTAGGGGATCTCCGGATTGCTGATCCAGCTTCCCTCGTAGTGGAACCATCCGCTTCCGCAGGAAACAGAGAACCACGGGTCTTTGGATTTCTCATACTCCTCGAGCCATTTTTTGCCGTCCGGGATCTTCTGGAGTTCGGCGATTTTCTGTTCGGCCCGCGAGTCCTTCTTGAGGATATCCGCCACTTCGGGCATCGAAGCCGCTTCCCGGGCCAGCCTGCATAGCTCTTCCTCGGGTCGGAACATGGAAACATAGGCTCCGGCCACCATTTTTCCGATCGCGCTCTCGCTGATTCCGGGGAAAAGCTTCCTGCAGACGTCCCCGAACATCAAGTAGGCGAGATACGTCAGATTGAGCATCTCAAAATGATACTGCCAGCCCTTGATCATTTTGTTGACCAGGTTGTCGAACGTCTCCAGGATATCGTAGGACACGTAAAATCCCTTGGGGGCCGGCAGCACCTGGTCTTCAGGGACGAACATGGGCAGCTCCTCCGGGACCTCCAGATCGGCCATCTCATTGCCGAGGGCCTTGAATTTGGTCAACCATTTGTCCCAGAGCTCATCATAGTGTTCAAATACGTAAAACACCCTCTTTTCAAAAAGCTCTGCTTTCTGGCCGATAATCTCGTCCGGAGGCGGGTTGATGGCGCAGATGTACATGTAACATCCGACCATTCTCTGGGCGATCCCCTGCGCGGGGGGAATGCAGAATACCCGGGTGGTGTACTGGGACAGCGAAATCTGCCAGGCCTCCTGGAATATGAGATCCAGGGGGGGCATGGGTTCCGGTGCATGAATCTTGTCCTGATACCAGAACTGGGCTTTCTCCCAGTCCGACCTCTCGCCTAGGGTGAAGAGGTAATGCGATGGATACATCTCTTCCCATCCTTCAAGCTCCGGGGGAACTTGAAACTCATGAGGATCCGGAAACCTTCCCGCCTTTTCATCAGCCATTTTACTCCTCCTTGTTGGTGGTTTAACGGAAAGCGATGAACACCGGGTCAACGCGGCCCGGGGAGGCCCATGAGAAAGCCGTGTCCGGCTTGCGCTCAGGCATGCGAACGATCCTCTAACGAGATCGAGATGATTCGAAAGGAATTCCTTAGGATTTGCGGGATATGATTGCCCCAAAAGAAAAGGATGTCAATTTGGTTTTTATTATGATATGCATAAGTAAAAGTTATGGGTTGGAAAAACATATTAGCAATACCAATCGAAAGCGATCTGCCGATTTGACAAACATCCCTTTCTCTCGAGTGAGGCAACCGGGTCGCATGCATCCCCGTGGCCGAGGCTGTGTCCCAATTCGAAAAAACGTCATTCCGGACGAACGACGCGGAGCATAGAGAGATCGGGAATCCAGGAAAACGGCATCATATCGTGAATTTATGGATCCCGGCTCGCGCCCCTTTCTCGGGACTTGGCCGGGATGACGAACTGCAACACAGCCTGAGCCGGCGGGACGACGTAGGAACGACCGGCGTCAAGTCCCCGGAGAATCTCCGGGATTCTGCTTCGGCCTCGAGGTTCAATCGTTGACGGAAATCCCGCCGCCCGGATTGGGCGGGAACGAAAGATGCCCGGCATGCTGAATTTCAACCAGCTGCGCAGTTTTTATCAGGTGGCGAAAACCCTGAGCTTCACCGCGGCGGCAAAAGAACTCTTCATTACCCAGCCGGGC
>CAYVUX010000496.1:0-3170 GCA_964455075.1 uncultured Desulfobacteraceae bacterium
GACCTGATGCAAGAATTGGAGGAAGCCATTCATTCAGGCGCCATGGCCTTTTTGTGGAAAGAGTATTCCGTATTGGCCATATTTATTGTGGTCGTGTTTGTCCTTTTGGGATGGGGGGTGGCCTGGAAGACCGCCATCGCCTTCTTGACTGGCGCACTGTGCTCCATGCTTGCGGGATTCTCGGGAATGACGGCCGCTACCCGCGGGAATTCTCGGACCGCAGAGGCGGCGAGCAAGTTCGGTCAGGCCAAGGCCTTGAACGTATCCTATTTCGCGGGGTCTGTTATGGGGCTTGCGGTAGCCAGCCTTGGGCTTCTGGGTCTGGGCTTCTGGTTCTGGGTTTACGGCGGGGCCAGTGAAACGGCACAGTACATCAACGGCTTCGCCATGGGCGCGAGTTCCATCGCGCTGTTCGCTCGTGTAGGCGGCGGAATTTACACCAAGGCAGCGGATGTCGGCGCCGATCTGGTGGGCAAAGTGGAAGCCGGTATTCCGGAAGACGATCCGCGCAACCCCGGTGTCATTGCGGACAACGTGGGCGACAACGTGGGCGACATCGCGGGTATGGGGGCCGATATCTTTGAGTCCTATGTCGGCTCGGTGATTGCGACCATCGCCATCGGAGCCACGTTGGCTATCACCCCGGAATTCCTAACGAGATTCCCGGCCCTCCAAGGTTTAACCGCTGAGGCCATCAAGCTGAAGTATATGGCCATGCCGATCCTGGTCGTCATGGGGGGCATGCTTAGTTCTTTTATCGGGGTGTTTTCCATTAAAGTCTTTCAGAAGGGCAATCCCGCTTCGGCTCTAAGATACACCACATTTGTAGCTGCCGCGGCTTTTGTCGTTCTTACGATTATCATCACCAAGGCTCTCGGGATGCCCATGGGCGCATTCTGGGCCGTCTTCAGCGGGCTTCTTTGCGGGATCGCGATCGGACTCCTCGCCGAATATTACACGTCCGGTCCCCCTGTCAGGAGAATCGCCGGCCAGTCGGCCACGGGGCCCGCGACGGTTATCATCGCCGGTCTGGCCGTGGGCATGCAGTCTACGTACCTGCCCATGCTGGGCATCTGCGTGGCCACCTTTGTCGGTTTCAAAGCAGCGGGCATCTACGGCATTGGTCTTTCCGCTGTGGGCATGCTGGCCACGGTGGGCGCGACCATGACGGTCGATGCATACGGTCCCATTGCGGACAATGCCGGCGGCATCTCGGAAATGTCCGGCCTGGGCCCGGAAACCAGGAAGATCACGGACAGCCTGGATGCACTCGGAAACACCACAGCCGCCATAGGAAAAGGCTTCGCCATCGGATCCGCTGCCCTGACCGCACTGGCACTGTTTGTGGCTTATACGCAGGCGGTGGGCCTTACCTCCATCGACATAAAGAATCCCATGGTGGTGATCGGGGTGTTTATCGGCGGCATGGTCCCCATGGTCTGCGCTGCGCTAACCATGACCTCCGTGGGGAAGGCGGCGTTCAGCATCGTGGAGGAAATTCGGCGTCAGTTCAAAGAAATTCCCGGGCTTCTCGAGGGGAAGGAAGGAGCAAAGCCGGATCCCGCAACGTGTGTTTCCATTGCAACCACCTCGGCCCTGAAAGAGATGGTGACCCCCGGTCTGGTAGCCATCCTCACCCCGGTGGCTATAGGCTTCTTTCTGGGTAGAGAGGCTCTTGGCGGAACGCTTCTTGGGGCGACCACCATGGGCGCGTTTCTGGCGTTGTTTATGGCCAACAGCGGCGGCGCCTGGGACAATGCCAAGAAGTATATTGAAGAAGGCAACCTGGGTGGAAAGGGCTCTGACAACCACAAGGCCGCTGTAGTGGGAGACACGGTGGGGGATCCTTTCAAGGATACCTCCGGCCCTGCCATGAATATCCTGATCAAGCTGATGTCAGTTGTCTCCCTGGTTATTGCGCCTCTCCTTGCCAAGTGGGGAGGGCTTTTCTAGTTTATAACCGTGGTTGAAAGTCCATGGCCCCGTGCCTTCGTACGGGACCATGGACCGTATACCGATCACGGTTCATCCCAAGCGGGATCAGATTTGAGTGAAAAAACGGACCGGAAAATCGAAAAGGGGATGCGGGACCTTTCGGTTTTCGCTTGGGGCCGGATCGATCCCAGGAAAAGGCATTTTTTTCGAAGAGTTATCCCTTCCGGTGGCAAGCCCGGGGCGAACGGATTTTAACATGAGGCGGAGATTGGGCAAAAGAGGACGTTTGCAGAGGCCTGGGTATTTGAGGTCTTATGGGGTTAATAGTGCATGGGGGTTCCTATGATTAGCTTCAATATTGGGGACATGGCTGTCTATCCTGCACACGGGGTCGGCGTCATTGAAAAGATCGAACCAAAAGAGATTTCGGGTTGCCGGCAGAATTTCTACGTGATGCGGATCCTCGAAAACGACATGATCATCATGATCCCAACCGGAAACGTAAATAACGTGGGCCTGCGCGAACTCATTTCCAAGACCGAGGTTCCAAAGCTCTATTCCATTCTCGAGAGAAGAGACGTGCCGGTTGACAACCAGACCTGGAATCGGCGTTACAGGGAGTACATGGAAAAGATCAAAACCGGTTCCGTTTACGAAGTGGCCGAAGTTTACAGGGATCTTTTGATGCTTCGGATGGAGAAAGATCTGTCTTTTGGCGAAAGGAAAATGTTGGACACCGCCCGCAATCTCCTGGTGAAAGAGATTTCCCTTTCCAGGGACGTTGACGAAGAGCGGGTGGAGAGGGATTTGGACAGGATCATCCCTTATCGAAATCCCATGAAGAAAGCGGCGGGCGAAGCAAACTAGTTTCCGTCCACGAACGGCCATTTTTCCACACGCCCTAAAGGGCGACTCAGTCCCCGCCCTGCGGGCGGGTCCCCGGTCTTCCAATACCTGTGCCGGTCTTCCAGAGGCGGATAAATCTTCAGGGTCCGCGGCGCGATCCGCCTGAGGCGGACTCATATCGAATTGGAAATCGCAAGTGCCCGAAAAATAATTCTGAATGGGCACAAACGAAGTCCCGCCCCGAAGGGAGACCTTTGAAAAATGTTCAATTTTAATCAAGGTCAAGGAAGACGAGAATTTCAACCGCAGGAATATTCTCAATATTTTGAGGATTGAAATTTGAGTCTGACGCAGAGATTGATCAAAAGGGGGCGTTTTGCAAAGGTCTC
>CAYVUX010000497.1:0-2166 GCA_964455075.1 uncultured Desulfobacteraceae bacterium
TTTCGAGGACTTCACGATTGAGCGGCGGCCGAAGATGGCCCGAAGCTGAGATGGAAAAATGGGAAGTTATTTTTGAGTGAGCCCTTAGCGCCCCGGTGCGGGCGTCCATGGCCAAGATGGCCCAATTCCGCAATATTGTTGTTCACGACTACACCCGCATTGATCCGGAAGTCGTCATCGGCATTCTTCGGTGTGACCTGGATGACTTGAAAAAATTTGCAGCCGAGATTCTCAATTTCTTGGATTCTCATCAGCCCGGCTGATTTTCGCCTGAGATCTCTTCATGCCCGGCAATACCGGCATGTGCAAGCCCACCGGGCCTCAAGCCTTTTGCCTTGACCCACCCGCCTTCTTTCCCTATACTCCAACCGTATAGACGCGGGCAAAAGTCCGCATAATGAGCCATGCTCCCTGTGTTTTCCGGGGAAGGCGGCGCCTCAGTAGGTGGAAGAAATGCGAGAGCTTTGCAGGGACTGCAAAGCTTTCTTCTATTCCATTCGCCCAGGGGTCCTTCCGAATCCGAACCCGTTAAAAGGACTCCCGGGGCGAATTTTGAGGGAGGTTATCCATGGGTAAAGTTGGAATTATCGGGGTCGGCCAAAGTGCGTTTGTTCGGGGGTATCCCGGTTCCATCCGGGAGCTTGCCTTTGAGGGATTTAAAGAGGCCATGCAGGATGCGGGGATGACGGCCAAGGATATCGACGCTTCTGTGGTCTGTTCTGCTCCTGAATACGATAAGCAGCGGTCTCCGGCCGGTGTTTTTGCGGAGTACCTGGGGCTTACACCCCAGCCGACCGTGTATGTGGAAAGTCTGTGCTCGTCCAGCAGCATGGGCCTGAGACTGGCGTATTCTCTGGTGAAGTCCGGGCTTCATGAGGCGGTGGCGGTCATCGGCTTTCAAAAAATGTCCGAGATTTCGTCCGCCGAATCCCAGGAGAGGATGGGGCGTGGAGCGGACATCCAGTGGGAAAGCCCGTTCGGTACCATGATGCCCGCCTACTATGCCATGTATGCCCGGGCCTACCTGGAAAAGTACGGGGCGACGCCGGAGGACCTGGCCCTGATTCGTGTGAAGGCGGCGACTTACGGCCAGATCAATGAGAGGGCCGTTTACCGGAAGCCGGTCACCTTCGAGATGTTTTCCGATCCTGAAAGCCCCATGTCGGGGCCGGTTGCGAGTCCCCTCAGGGTGGGGGACTGCTGCGCCAATGCGGACGGAAGTTCGTGCGTCATCGTGGCCGGCGAGGAGAAGGCCAAGGCCTTTTCAAGGAAGCCTGTGTGGATCATGGGGCTCGGCGCCGCATCCACTGCGGTCAATATGGCCGGCCGGGATTTGTTCACCGGGCTGAAGGTGGCCAAGGAGGCGGCGGATCAGGCGTATAAGATGGCCGGCGTGGGACCGAAGGACATTGACGTGGCCGAGGTGCACGACTGCTTCACCATCGCGGAAATGATGGCTTACGAGAATCTGGGGTTTGCCAAGCCTGGAGAGGGCGGGGAACTTATCCGCGCCAAGGAGACCTACAAGGAAGGAAGTATACCCGTGAACGTGGACGGAGGCTTGCTTTCCAAAGGCCATCCCATCGGAGCGACGGGCGGTTCCCAGATCAGGACGGTTGTTCTCCAGCTCCGGGGAGAGGCCGGAGAAATGCAGGTCAAAGAGCCCGAGATCGGCCTGGTTCATAATATCGGCGGTGTGGGGCTTTACGGCAATGTTTCGATTCTGGGGAGGTAGGCAATGGGCAAGAAGAAAGAAATGGATATTCGATTCAAGGATTTCGGGACAGTCAGCTTTACCTCCATCTCGAAGGTCAACGATTTCATCGACAACCTGCGGGAAGGCAACGTGACAGGCACCCGGTGCAAGGATTGCGGCCTGGTCTTCTTCCCCCCCCGAGCCGACTGCTACCGCTGCCTGGCCGGCAACATGGAGTGGTTTGAGGTTACGGGTACAGGAAAACTTGTCACCTACAGCCAACTCAAGTACGCTCCCATCGGTTTCGAGGGCGACCTCCCTTACTCCATTGCGGTCTTGGACTACGGCGAATACAAGGTGTTCGGCCGGCTCTCCAAAGACATTCCCGAAGAGGAAGTCCGCCTGGGGATGGAAATGAAAACAGTGGCGAACGAACTCCCGAACGGCCAGATGAATTACGTATTTGAAAA
>CAYVUX010000497.1:2176-3168 GCA_964455075.1 uncultured Desulfobacteraceae bacterium
GCCGGGAGCCCCAGGTGTGCGCTTGAATGCCGCGGCTGAAATCCGGTGAAAAATCTGCGGATGCAATGGATGAGGAATCCCGAGGTGCAAGACCTTGGATGAATGCCTCCGCCTGAGACGCTCACAAGTATGCAGTGCCCTGACCGAGCATGGGCGAAACGCCGCGAGACCCCCGTGCCGGCCCCATTGAATGGACGCGGTTTCCGCTTTTCCAGATCGTGAGTCCTTCGAACTCTCAGTTTCCACAATGGCTTGAAATTGCCGTGGACATCCACCCCATGGCCCACGATGCGGTCGGCGCGCTGTTGTTTGAGTTGGGCTGCTCGGGCGTGGTTTCGGAGGGCCCCGAAGACCGGATAATTAAGGCGTATCTCCCTTTTCGGGAAGACGTGGAAGCCCTGCGCCGGCCCATTGAATCCCGCCTGAGAAGCGTTCAAGAACACTTTCCGGACATTCAGACCCCGGTCCTTTCCATGCGAATCATCAAAGGCGAGGATTGGGGCGTCGCCTGGCGGCGGTTCTTCAAGAAAGAGCAGCCGACATCCCGACTCCTGGTGGTTCCGGCGTGGGAGCATGTGCCCCCATCCTGGTGCGGCGATGTGATCCTCATGGATCCCGGACCCGCTTTCGGTACAGGAAAGCACCCAACGACCAAAATGTGCTTGCGTGCCATGGAAAACACTCCGGTGGCCGGTGACTGGAGTATGATCGATGTGGGAACCGGAAGCGGCATTCTGGCCATGCACGGAGTGAAGCTCGGTGCCCGGCGGGTGCTCGGCATCGACGTGGATCCGGACGCCCTGGCGTGGGCGGGGAAGAATCTGGCCCTGAACCGGTTGTCAGGGCGCGTGGAACTCTCGGGCGCGCCTCTCGATAAGGTGGAAGAGGTATTCGATCTGGCCGTGGGGAACCTGATTCTGGAAGAAATTTTGAACCTTATGGACGATCTCTGCCGCGTCACGGCGCCCGGAGGGAGGCTTCTCCTTTCCGGC
>CAYVUX010000498.1:0-2389 GCA_964455075.1 uncultured Desulfobacteraceae bacterium
AGCAATATCAACAGGTTGTTCCTCAAATAGGCCTTTCTGGGCAGGGAACTTCGGTCCAATGCTTCTCTGAGCTTTTCGGAGCTCGGGTAATCCAAGAGTTCATGAAGCGTCAGCAAAGTGGGAGGGCTCAAGGGCGTTTCGCCCCGGAGGTTTTTTTCGAGCCCGTCCAGCGGCCGGATCCAAAGCCCGTGTGTGGTCTCCCTGCCATCCGGCACACAATTCCGGCCGGGGGGCATGAATGCTACGAAAAACCGGGTGTCGTATCGTCTCCTCATCCCTTCGGGCGTGATCCAGTGGGCCCATCTCGCGAGTCTGCTGAGCTCCAGGGTCCACCCTTCGGATATGACGAGCCGGAGAAACCAGCCCGGCGAGAAAGGCGTGGAGGTCCGAAGCCGGCACACCCGGTCCATATCTTCTTCGCTCTGCCGTTCTTTGCGGGCCAGGAACACGCCGGCCTCCTCCAGCGTTTCACGCACTGCCGCAACCGCGTGGGTGAGCGCGTTTTCCACGGGAATGGTCCCTCCCAGGTGGGTGGCGACAGCCTTCAAGTCCATGTCGGCGTGAGCCCGCCATATGTCCTTCCCGCGATCTTCTGCATCCACCGTCCCGCCGGGAAAGACGTAGTTTCCGGCCATGAAGCCGCTTTCTTTGCTTCTCTTGAGAAGGTACACTTCGATGTCATCACCCTTTTCGCGAATCAGGATTACGGTGGAAGCCGGGGCAGGCGTTGGATGTGTAAACGGCATGGGGAGCAAGCCTTCTTCTTGCGTCCGGGCGACGGCCGCGACACCGGTCTTGCGGAGCGCGGCGCAACGGCCGGAGCCATGCGATCTTGACGGGAATGTTTCTTGAATCCAATTCTTTACGCGGTAATCGGCGGAGGGTCAAGACGCGTGAACGGCAGGCGTACTCGTTTGACCGGCGTTTTCCTTTGTGATAAACAGATAAAAATTTTGTCCATTCTCCTTGGATGAGAGAGTGTTCGCAAGAGGATGGCGTCCTCCTTGATCCGGGGAGGCAAGGCCGAGGGAGACACCGGAAAAGGAGATGCCACGCAATAGGATGAAGAGGACCCGTGAGAAGGAAGACAGCCCCGGTATGGTGGTTTCGAAAGATGGACTCGCCCTGAGGGCAGCCGGGCTTTCATCTGTGGACGTGTTGTCGGTTTGAGGAGGCCGGGCGCTGGCGTGCAAAGGCAGAGGAAAACAGGAGGTCTTTTGGCGGCGGCGGCTGTTCTTCTGTTCGCGCTCCCTTTTTGCGCTCCCGCTGACGACGAGAAAGCCCTCCGGGAAATGGTGGAAAGTGCCGCCAGGCTGACCGAGGAGCACGATATCGGCGGGCTGATGGATCTCACCACGGGGGACTTTCACGCTCAGCCGGGACAAATAGATCGCCTTGGCGCGAGGAGGGTTCTCTTTATGGCCTTCAGGTATTACGGAGAACTGAAGGTGCTTCATCCCGAACCCCGTATCGTTCTTGACCCCCGGGAGGGCGGTCCTGCGGTTTCTTTTCCTTTTTTGATGGTGAAAAGGAATCAGGCTTTTCCCGAACTCAAAAAGTTTTACGAAGACCCCGGAGGCTGGCTCAGGGAGGCGGGAAAGACCGCAGACCTCTACCGCTTTCACCTTAAAGTCGAAAAACGGGAAGGCGATTGGCGAGTGAGGGAGGCCGCGCTGGAAAAGTGGACCGGGATGGGCTTCCGGGAGTGACCGGGAGGCATCCAGTTTTTTACCGATTTACGCTCAAGGCTTAAATCGGTAAAAAATGGGCATGATCGGAATGGAATATGCCCGATCCCAACAGGCAGCGGTGAACCGGCTGTTGATGGAAAGGGGAACATGACATGAATGGTTCGAACGGCCGGCGTCCCGATCAGGGCATGAGGGTCCTTCGCGTCATCTGGATCGGCACCCTGGCTTCCCTGGGGGTCTATCTCCTCATTGCCCACCTTTTGGGCGATCCATTTGGGGCGGTTGAAACCCATGACAAAGCCGGTTATCAAAAGATCTACTTTGTGCTGTTGGCCCTGGCCGTTTTGCTGCTGAGCATCACCCGGCCCCTGAAAAAAAAGATCCTGGCCGGTGCCCGGGTACACAGGTTCCCTGCAGGGGAGCAGGCGACAGGAGAACTTCTTGGGATACAATCCGTGATGCAGAAATACATGCTGGCCGCAATCCTCTCCTTCTTTCTGTCCGAGTGCGTGGGCGTATTCGGGCTGGTTCTCTACTTCCTGGGAGGAGACTCCCGTACCCTGTATCTTTTTATCGCGGCCTCTGCGGTGGCCCTGTATCTTCATCGGCCGAGGGAGGAGGAACTGCAGGAGCTTCTGACCGGCCGGGCGGAGCGTTAGTCCTGTCGGCCTTGTGGATTCCGTTCGGTGCGCCTTTTT
>CAYVUX010000498.1:2399-2634 GCA_964455075.1 uncultured Desulfobacteraceae bacterium
AAATCGGCCTAAAATGAGGTCTGTTCACGCCCATCCGAAGTTTGCGCTTCCCGGCACCTGAGTTGTCCTCGTGGTGCCGGACAATTTACCGATTTACGCTCAAGGCTTAAATCGGTAAAAAAGGGAAGGGCGTTCTGTGAACCTTCGAAAAGGCGGGATCAAATCCCGCGTAAGGAGGGACCCATGAGACAAAAAGCCTCCTTGATTTTTGCTCTGGGACTGGCGGTGTTTTTCT
>CAYVUX010000498.1:2644-3164 GCA_964455075.1 uncultured Desulfobacteraceae bacterium
GGTTCGTCCGCCACTGTCCGCTACGTGGACTCCGGCAGTTCCGTAAACGTGGGCTGCTGCACAAACCCCGCCCAGCCCTGCGACAGCGTATCCTATGCCATCGGGTGCTCTGCGAGCGGCGATACCATCCGTGTGGCCCAGGGGACCTACCTGGAGAACCTCAGCGTCTCTCCGACAATGGAATCCTTTTTGATCCAGGGGGGATGGAGCCCCGGTTTTGCGACGCGAAGCGAGAACCCTTCCCTGACCATGATCGATGGGAGGGACCTCGGGCCGGTCCTGAGCGTTGCCGCGTCATCAGGCCGCGTCGAGATGACGGTGGAGGGTCTCACCCTGTTCAACGGAAATGCGGATGCAGGGGGCGGCGTGTATTTGTGGGCCCACACCTCCGGCGAAATTTCCTTGACGCTTTTTCATTGCCGTATTGAAGACAATGAGGCGGATAGCGGGGCCGGGGTTTCCGCGAGGCCTGATCGTCGCCCCATCGCGCTCACGGTGCACGGATGCACCATGGAGTACA
>CAYVUX010000499.1:0-1855 GCA_964455075.1 uncultured Desulfobacteraceae bacterium
ATTTGACGCCCAACCGGCATGGCCTGGTTCACCGGGAGGATACGCTCGCCTGGTTTGTGGACCACGACGCCCTATTCGAGGCCTATCCGCGACTCAGAGACTACACCCTCCGGATCGACATCGACCCCGGGCAAACCAACGATCTCGGCGGCAATCAGAACGCCGACGAGCAGACGATCACCATTTGGGCGCAAAACCTCAAGGAGGCCCGCGAGTACCTGGTCCACGAGCTCCAGCACGCCGTGCAGTACATTGAGGGGTTCGCCCGGGGCGGGAGCGTCCGCGCCCTGGAGCAGGAAAAGGACCTCACCCTTTCACGGCTTATGAACACGATGACGGCGTACAACAACCTCATCATCGCCTACCGGGAAGACGGCCGCGCGGACCAGGTCCCGGCCCTCGAAAAAAAGAAAGAAGAGCTCGTGGAAAAGTACGAGCAGGTCCTCCATATCGACACGCTCAGCCAATACTACCGCCTGGCCGGCGAGATCGAAGCGCGCGACGTGGCCGCGCGGCTGAATCTTTCGGCCGAAGACCGAAAGATCATGGAGCCCTATCTTACCCAGGACGTGCCCCTGGATCAGGCCATTGTGCGGTTTCACGGCGACCAGGCCGCAAGCCGCCCCATGTTTGAGAAAGGCGTGCCCCAGGGGTTTTTCGACACCACGGGCGAGGACGTGCGCGAGATCATCCCCTCCGCGACGGCCGACTACCGCCTGCTCGTGATCGGCAAGGCCGCATCGGCGCGTTTTCGGGACCGCCTGGACCGGGAAGGCGGCCGCGTCTTGTTTGTCGACGAGCTCCTGGGCGAGGACAGCGACGCGACATTTGAGAAGATCGAGCGGTGGGCCACGGAGCACGGGTTCGACCGCGTGGCCTGGCCGGCCGGCGCGCTGAAACGGACCGGCGCGGCCGAGGTCGAGGTCGAGACCCGGCCCGGAGAGTTTGAGAAGGCCCAGGGCGTGGACGTGACGCCCGAAATGCGGCGGGAAAGCGCCTTTGAGGGCCAGACCTTTTATTCGCTCGTTTCGCGCGAGCCTTCGCCGGAGGAGGTGGCCCAGGACATCGCCGCGGACCGGAGCTTCGTCAACAAGCTCTTTGACATGCGGGACCTTGCGGTTTTCCGGATCCAGTCCAAGGTAAGCCGGCTCCAGGAAGAGCTCCAGGGTCTCGCCGGCCGGCCCAGCCGAAAAAAGGTCAACCTGGGGTTCGCCTACCAGCCCCGCGTGAAGCGATCCAAGGCCAGCGACGACCTTGACCGGGCCATGCTTCTGTATCGGGACATGCAGCGTGATCCGGACAAGTCCGCCGCGTTTCGGGAGTGGGCGCAAAAAAAGCTCGCAGCGTCCGGGACCCCGGCCCGCGAAAAAATGCAGATCCGGAATCAGCTCCGGATCCTGGAGCAGGCCGAAAACCTGACGGACAAGCAAAAAGCGTTCGTGGACAAGATCGCCGGATTCTTTGAAGACGCCTTTGGGTACGCGCGCAAGCACCGAGTGATCCAGACCCACCAGGAGCACTACGTAAGGCGCATCTGGCGCCTGCCGGGCGAAAAGCAAAAGGGTCCTTTGGGCGTCGGCACGGGGTTCAAGGCCTTCACCACCGCGGCCATGGCCCGCAGCCTCGACACGGTCATGGACGGTTGGATGAAAGGCTACGAGCTGCGCGTCGAAGGGCTCACGAGCTCCTACGGGCGCTACATGGAGGAGCTCGGGACCGTGATCGCCAACCGGGCCTTTGTCCAGCGCGGGCTAAACACGCGGGACGCCGACGGGAACGGGCTTTTCAGCGCCAAGAAGCTCAGTGGATACGCGAGGCTCAACGCGGCCGGCTTCTCCACGTGGGTGTGGGCCGG
>CAYVUX010000499.1:1865-3155 GCA_964455075.1 uncultured Desulfobacteraceae bacterium
ACTACGCCGAGGCCGAAGAGAAGCGCAAAGCGGCCGGCAAGGCCAAGGCCGAGGTGGAAGAGGACGTGGAGGCCCTCGGGCAGGAAGTCTTGGGCGTGGATACGTACGGCCGCAAGTTTTTTGCCACGCCCGTGGAACGGATCCCCGCCCGCTGGGCCGTGTACAAAGACGATGAGGCCAAGCGCGCGAGCCGGGTCTTTTTGGACGAGGACGAGGCCCGGGAATGGGCCGAACACAAGGGCTACGAGCGGATCGAGCGGCGCAAGGCCGAAGACGTAAGCGACATGTTTGAAAAGCAGCCGCTCTATGCGCCCGCGCCCATCGCCGAGATGATCAACAAAATGACGGCCAAGGACACGCTTTTCAGCGCCACCCCCGGGCTCCAGGGCCTCCTCCGGCTCAACACCGGGCTCAAGACCTGGATCCTGCTCTCAAGTTTTTTCCATCATTTGGCCGGGACGCGCTCCTGGATTTTCGGAGTCCGTCACGGCTGGAGAAACATCAGTCCGGTGAGCGCGTACAAGCGCGGGATCGACAAGATCCGCGGATTTCATCCCCTGGTGGAGCTCGGGATCAAAAACGGCTTGACCGTGGGGGAGCTTCAGGATTGGAGCGAGAACGAGCTGCGCGAGCAAAAGGGCTTCACCGAGCGTCTGGTGCGGCATTTGGGCTTGGAGACCCCCGCCGCGGTGATCGAGCGCGGCCGGCTTTTCCGGGAGCGGTTTACGGATTCGCTTTTTAAGAAGTTTTTTGCCGGCCTCAAGGCCGAGGCGTTCGTGGTGGAATACTCGCACGAGCTCCAGAAGGCCCAGGACCTCTACAACGCCCGCCGCGGTCCGGCGCCCAACCCGGACCTTGTCGCCGAAAAGGTGGCCCGGCTCATCAACGCTGACTTCGGCGGGCTCCATACCCAGCGCATGGGCAGGAACCCCACGCTCCAGAAGATCGCGCGGATCCTGCTGCTGGCGCCGGATTGGACGGAATCGAATTTCCGGACCGTGACGGGATGGTTTCCCGGGCTCAACCGGGCGATCAACAAGTTCATCGGCGATGTGCCGGCGCCCGCGGGCATGGAAAAAATCTACCGACGCTTCTGGCGGCGCGTGATCCTGCGCGTGGCTGCGAGCACCATTATTGCTCAGCTCCTTTTGAACGGTGGGGATGATTCTTGGGAATTTTTGCGCGAGCAGGCGTTAAGCAACCGGTGGCGGAAATTCCGGTGGACCCGCGTGGATGTGACCAAGCTCTACAAGATGGCCGGGATCGAGATCGAGGACGAGCGCAAGGTCT
>CAYVUX010000500.1:0-3148 GCA_964455075.1 uncultured Desulfobacteraceae bacterium
CACGGGGAGTATCCAGGCCATGAGCGACATCCGGGGAATTCTCTTTGACCTTGACGGCACGCTGACCCTGCCGGGTGCCCTGGATTTCCCATCCATCAAGCGGGAACTGGGGTGTCCGCCGGACGAGCCCATCCTGGAGTATCTCGAAACGCAGCCGCTCGAACGACGGGAACGTCTCGAAAGGATCCTGGAGGAAAGGGAAATAGACGCCGCCCGGAAGTCGGTGCCCAACGAGGGAGCGGAAGCCTGTCTGAAGGCGCTTAAAAAACGGCGCATTCCCATGGGCATCCTCACCCGGAACAGTCTCGCGTCGGTCCGAACCGTGTTCGAGAGATTCCCGGGCGTTTCCCTGGAGTACTTTGCCGCGGTCATCACCCGGGATGTCTCACGGCCCAAGCCGCTGCCGGACGGAGTGCTGGAGGGGGCGCGCCGCATGGGTCTGCCGCCAGAGGATCTTCTGGTTGTCGGGGACTTCCGTTTCGACGTCGCGGCCGGGAAAGCCGCCGGAGCGATGACGGCCTTCTTGACGAATGAAGGGAGATCGTCCCTGGGGCGGGACGATCCCGAGCCCGATTGGCTGCTTCACGATCTCGTTGAGCTCCTGGATTTGCTCGTTTGATCAGACCGTGGTACACACAGGAGGGCTGCCTGAACCCCGGGGCTACGGCCCCTCGGGATCTCTCTATGGCAGTGAAAGGCGTATCAGCGGCTTCCTCCGTTGAACAGCCTCCACACGAAGGGTTCATTCGTTCAAGGGGTTCATTCTACGAATTCGGAACAAGTGTCCAGACGTGCTCCACGATGATATCGTGCTCCAGTACGTGGTCATGGGTCCCGGATGAGCTGTATATCTGGGATACATCATTGGGACTGCCCTGGTACCCGCTGTAATCACCGTTGTTGATCGGGTCATCCGGATCGTTTAAATTCAAGCCCGGAAGCGTAGAGTCTTCCAGGACCCTGTCAACAGAGACGTTTCTCCCCTGATATACATAATGATATCCTTCAGGAGCATCTCCGGGCGGCTTTGGCTTATTCAGCCAGTCAGCATGTCCTTGGTCCGCGACCACATCTTGCCACGGTCGGGCGTCTTCATTTTGGACAATGCCTGAGAAGGCAGCGGCTCCGTTCTGAACGCCGATGCCGCCGGCTGTCGCATCAAAAAGCGATCCAATATACGTGGACATGGAGGCCCATCCGGCCCATGCGGTGGGAAAGGCGAATGAATCGCTTGAGACGTAGAAGTCGGCGGGGCAGAGCTGCCTCCAGCGAGACAGAGCTTCCAGCCTTCTTTTCGGGCCTTCTACGTAACGGATGCTTCCTTTCCTGGTCCCGCTTCGCAGCATATTCTCATATATATAGATCTTGGGGGAGTCCCTTCTAAAATGTGGAGGGGCCTTTTCGCCAATCAACATGAGGCTGGCATTTCTCTCGTTGGGTGCCGTAGCTCTGACTGCCAAATCAGCATCGCTTTCTATGGAAATTTCGTATATATCGGTGAACATGCGCCATCTTGATGTATCCTTATCGCCTCCCGGGTAGTTTTCTCTTTTGTATTGGACCGCATTCATGACGAAATCACGTAGGAGCATTTCCTCGTACAGCGTCACCCAGAATTCCTTCTCTCCGAGGGTTGGGAGAGTGTTCATCGCAATGGAACAATGATTTCGCCCCGGGCCCTCCGTGGTCTGGCATCCTCCGGCTTTCATCAGTGCTTCCTCGAAACTCTTGATGAGCCTGAATCCCGCAAGTCGCCAAACGATGCTCTCAGCTTCCAGTTCGGGGGGCGGGTTTGGATAATACGCAAGGTCGATTCCGATTTTCACCCCTTCAAACTCGACGCAAGGGATAAGCAGACTATAGGGAGGTGCCAGGGTTATACACCCTTCCGATTCGGCAGTCGCCTTGACATTGGTCAGCTGCCACAGAAGCTGTGAAGGGTTCGCCGGGTTGGGCAGGAACTCGAGCGTAAAAGAGAAGTCGGTTTCTGCAAAGCGGACACAAGGCAAATCCAATTTGAGACTTTTGTCCAGCGGGATACAGTTGAGAGCAAAAGCCGGCTTCGACATGATGAGCAACGCAACGACCGCACAAAGAAAGACACGCCCTTTCATATTTCTCCCTCCGAATCATTTGTTTTTTTAACCATTTTGTTTCGAACATGCGAAATTTTCGGATCTGCAACCCTCCCCTGGAATGGCCCTGAGATCTCAGGCGTACCCCAACATTCAAAGACTTCGTTATCGCAGAGGTGCCTTTCGTGTAAACGAAAGAGAGATGCAGCCGTGAGCCAATATCGAACGGCATTTCTGGATTTCTGGCAATCATATAATGAAAAGCATTCTTGAAACCGGGGAATGGCTTGCATAATTGTAATGAAATGAATTGATTTGATGTTCTGTTTGTGAGTTTCTACAAAATTGGGGGTTCTTCGCTTCGGTGAATCACCGACCTCGCCGGCATGTGAATGACGCGGAAATTCCGTCGAGATCATTCAAAAAATCGGAGAACGTTATTTTGCATCTGCCCGCAGATTTGGTGAAGTTTTTATTCGAGGGAAATATACCCGACTTAGACTCCTGTGTCAATACTAATCCCACCGAATAAAACTATCTCGTGCCCATCCACAAATCATTTTTGGGCACTTGGCTGTTTCCGATTCAGAAACGAGAAATTTTTCTTCGCACCCTAACGGGCGACTCAGACTCCACCCTTCGGGCGGGGGATTGCGGAAAAAGGCCATTTCCGATTAGGGCATAGGCCCTTATTTGTGGATAGAAACTACTTCATTGTCCGGTTCTTGAGGGCCTTTCCTCTATGGTACTTGCCGGAGCGTGAATGCCTTGTCGTCTTCTACAGCGGCGTGCAACTTGTCGTGCCCGTCTTTTGCCATTGCCTTCTCCGGTTGCCTTTTCTTGACCTCCAGGACCTTTTCCCCTATACTCCGCACACGAACGAAAGAGAGGCGCCTTTTCACCTGCCCCTCAAGTCTCTCCAAAAGGCATCGTAGCCGGGCAAGACAGCTCGTTTCATTTCTGAAGGCCGATTTTTTTGGTGGGAAGAAGTTGAGGGGGTTTTAAGAAGTCTTGATGTTTCGTAACACTTTAGCTCTTTGAAAAGCTATGCTGCCAAATCGAGTTGACATTCT
>CAYVUX010000501.1:0-3140 GCA_964455075.1 uncultured Desulfobacteraceae bacterium
TTTCTGCCCGGGACGCAATCCTACTCCATCGCCACTGTCGGCTGCAATTTCCGCTGTGTGTTTTGCCAGAATGCAGACATCTCTCAGCTGCCATCGGATCACGGGCGGTTCCCGGGAAACGAGACGACCCCGGAAAACATCGTCCAGGGCGCCGTTCAGAGCGGGGCCTCATCCATATCCTATACCTACACGGAGCCCACCATCTTCTTTGAGCTCGCCCTGGACACGTCGAAATTGGCCGTCTCCAGGGGCCTCAAGAATGTTTTTGTGACCAACGGGTACATGAGCAAAGAGTGCCTCGCGGAAATCCATACGGACCTTCATGCGGCCAACGTGGACCTTAAGGCCTTCAGCGAGACCTTCTATAAGAAGCAGTGCGGGGCCAAACTGGCCCCGGTCCTCGAATCCATTGAAACGATGAAGCGGATGGGCGTCTGGTTGGAAGTCACCACCCTCTTGATCCCCGGACTCAACGACGACCCCGCGGAGTTGAGAGACCTGGTTGGATTCCTCGTGAACCTGGACTCCGACATTCCGTGGCATATCAGCCGCTTTCATCCGACATACAAGCTCACCGACGTTCCTTCCACCCCTCCGAAACGCATTCAAGCGGCCAGAGAGATCGGCTTCGAGGCAGGGCTCAGGTACGTCTATACCGGGAACCTGCCCGGGAGCCGGGGCGAGAAGAGCTTTTGCCACACGTGCGGCGCGCTTTTGATCGACCGGATGGGTTTTTACATCTCACGAAACAGGCTTGACGGTTCCAATTGTCCGGAATGCGGATCCCGGATTCCCGGCGTGTGGGACTCCTGAACCGAATTCGGGATATCCCTCCTGTCCCTCCCTTCCCTGTCTCTCCTTTACTCTTCCATCCCATCGTGATAGCTTGCGTTTCCAAGGAGGGCTTTCTGGGTTCTTCTTGAAAAGCCCCCGTCGAATGCAAGGGCCTTCTTCCTTCGGCGGGGGTTTGGATTGGAAGGGGGCTTCCATGCCCCGGCCGGCGACACAAAGGATGTTTCAGGAGGATGGAAATGAAAAAGGAGGATGAACTGGCCATCAAGGTCACCAAGGAAATTGTGGTCAAATTCATTGAAGTGGGAAGGCTGTCCGTGAACTCCTTTGAGGAGGCGTGGAACCAGGTGCATGCCACGGTCCGGGAATCCATCGGCGAAAAAGTTGAGGAGGACTGAGCAGTTCTTATCCGCTGCTGAGTCTCGAAATCCGGTGTGCCCGGAGATCCTTCGCGGCCGGAACCCCAAAGGCCCCCGGACAACCGACGTGTGCACATTCCCTTTCAGCCGCAGAGTCCTTTCTGCCCCAGCCGGCCTCAGTACTGAACGCTTCTCAAAAAAAGTCCCCGGGCCGGAGCCTTCATTCCGGCGAGCCTGCGTTCGGCGCCCTCAAGGATCTCCCTGAATCCCTCGGGGTCTGTTCTTCCGAGTCCCGCTGCGACCAGTGTTCCGACAATGCTCCGTACCATGTGCCGGAGGAATCCGTCGGCTTCGATCACGAACTTCAGGAGTCCCTCCTCGAAATTCTCGAACTGCGCCTTCGTCACGCTCCTGACCGAATTTCGATTTCCGCTACCCGAGGATCTGAAGGACGAAAAATCCCTCTTTCCCAGCAGCAACGATGCGCACGCGGCCATGCGCTTCACATCCAGGGGAATGCGCAGGTGCCAGACCTGTCCCCGGAGGAAGAGGTCCGGTTCCTCCCGGTTGAGAATCTGGTATTCATAGGTCTTGCTCACGGCATCGTAGCGGGCATGAAAATGCAGGGGAACGGGCTCTGCAGATCGGATGAAGATGTCCTCGGGAACCATTGCATTGAGGGCCCTGCGGACGGTCTCCGCAGGCATTGGGGAACTCGTAACGAAATTGCAGACCTGGCCCCGGGCGTGGACGCCTGCATCGGTGCGGCCCGAAGCGATCAGAGTCACGCGTTCTCCCAAAAGACCCCGGATTCGCTCTTCCAGTATCGCCTGAACGGTGGGATCGTCCCTCTGCCTCTGCCACCCGTGGTATCGGGTGCCGTCATAGGCGAGGACGAGCTTGATATTCCTCTTCTCCACAGGCCCCCCAATAAAAAAGGGGAGCCCAAGGCAGGCTCCCCCCGATCCCTGTTGAAACAGAGGCGCTCTTAACGCTTCGAATATTGAAAACGGGCCCGCGCACCGGGCTGACCGTACTTCTTTCTTTCCTTCATCCGGGAGTCCCGCGTTAGGAAACCGCGCTTCTTGAGGAGGTTTCTCAGCTCCAGATCCGAAGCCTCAAGCGCTCGGCTGATTCCGTGACGAATCGCCCCGGCCTGCCCGGAAACTCCCCCGCCTCTCACGTTGATGGAGAAGTCGAAACGCTCCAAGAGGTCCGAGAGCTTGAGCGGTTCCAGGACGTAGGTACGGTCGGACTCCCTGGAGAGGTACTCTTCCATCGGCTTCCTGTTGATGGTGATGATCCCCCGGCCGGGCCTCATCCATACCCGTGCGACGGACGTCTTTCTTTTCCCTACAGCGTGAACGGATCCTTGTGCCATTTAGATCTCCAATGCCTCCGGTTGCTGAGCCTGATGCGGGTGCTCGGATCCGGCATAGACCTTGAGTTTTTTGAGCTGGCGCCGCCCGAGGCTGTTTTTGGGGAGCATTCCCCGTACCGCAAACCGGAGCAGGTCTTCCGGGCGCTTCTCAAGGAGCTTCTTGGCGGTAATCTGCTTGAGCCCGCCCATGTAGCCCGTGTGCCGGTAGTAGTTCTTATTGCTCCACTTTCTTCCTGTCAAAGCCACCTTGTCGGCGTTGATGACCACAATAAAATCGCCGGTGTCCGCATGGGGCGTGTAAACCGGCTTGTGCTTTCCTCTGAGTCTGGTGGCAACCTGGGTTGCGAGCCGCCCCAGGACCTTGTCCCGGGCGTCCACCACGAACCATCTGCGGTCCGTTTCCTGTTCCTTGGCCATAAATGTCTTCATTTTTTCCCGCCTAATAAAAATCAAAAAATCTTTTTACAAAAAACCATTGAACCTGTCAAGCATTTTCTCGCCAATTTCCTGTTGACAGGGGCAACGATTCTTGTTACAGAAAAATTCTACTCAGTTT
This sequence comes from uncultured Desulfobacteraceae bacterium, assembly GCA_964455075.1. Taxonomy (GTDB): domain Bacteria; phylum Desulfobacterota; class DSM-4660; order Desulfatiglandales; family Desulfatiglandaceae; genus CAYVUX01. Next base: position 3,089 of record CAYVUX010000501.1, read on the forward strand.
GGAGGCGCCCGTAGCTCAGTTGGATAGAGCGCCGGGCTTCGAACCCGTAGGC
>CAYVUX010000502.1:0-3058 GCA_964455075.1 uncultured Desulfobacteraceae bacterium
AGGGACGCGATCCTTTGCCGCCGGCCTGCGCCGGGCTTCGGGGCCTCCGGCGGGGTCTTGGCTTTGCCGGGCCGCTGGAGCGCTTCATCGGAGGGCGTTTCTTGGAGCCCGAAGGCAGGATCTTTTTCGGCGGAGGCAGGGGCTTCAACAAGGCTTCCTCGGGCTGCACGCAGGGAAGCGAGGTCCCCAGGTATTCTTCGATGGCCGGGATGTAGAACGACTCCTTCTCGCATGCGAAACTCACGGAAATCCCGTCGGCCCCCGCTCGTCCCGTCCGTCCGATGCGATGTACGTAGTCCTCCGGGTTCTGGGGCAAATGGAAGTTGATCACATGGCTGATGCCCTGGATATGAAGCCCACGAGCGGCCACGTCCGTCGCCACCAGAACGCGGATGCGTCCATTTCGAAAATCCTCCAGGGTCTTGATGCGTTTTTTCTGGGGAACATCCCCGGACTGGGCCGCGCAGTTGACACCGTACTGTTTGAGGCGATGCGCCAGTCGCTCGGTCTGATCGCGGCGGTTCACAAAAACCAGCACCCTCTTCAGATGCTGTCCGAGGATCAGGTTCAGGAGAAGAGGGAATTTCTCCCCGGTGGTCACGATATAGATAATCTGGTTGATGGATTCGGCGGCCACGTGTTCCGGCTCGATTTCCACGCGAACGGGGTGCCTCGTCCATTGTTGGGCGAGGCGCTCCACCTCGGGAGTGAGCGTGGCGCTGAAAAACATGGTCTGCCGTTTGTCTTTGGGGGGTGTGCTGTAAACGATTTTCCGGACATCGGGGATGAATCCCATGTCGAGCATGCGGTCGGCCTCATCGATGACCAAAATCTCAACGCGGTTGAGCTGAATCAGCTTCTGCCTCTGGAAATCCATGAGCCTTCCCGGAGTGGCGGCAATAATGTCCACGGGTTTTTCCGCCAGGGCCCTCTTTTGCTTTTCATAGTCCAGACCGCCGAATACGGATTGTATGCGAATGTTCGTGTACTTTCCGATGTCGAGGGCGTCCTTCTCTATTTGCATCGCCAACTCCCTTGTGGGAGCCAGGATGAGGGCCCTCGGCGTGCCCGGCCGCTTTTTGCCGTTGAGGGGGTTGCGGAGAAGCTGCGTGTAGATGTTGATCAAAAAGGCCGCGGTCTTTCCGGTTCCTGTCTGGGCCTGGCCCGTGACATCCGAACCTCCAAGGGCTTTGGGAAGGATTCCGGCCTGGATCGGCATACAGTAGTCGAAACCGAGATCCGAAACTGCGTGCATGATGTCCGCGGGGAGGTCCATATCGTGAAAGCGGCTCTTTCCTTCCGCCTCGGGTACGGAAAATCGTGAGATGTCCCATGCGGTTTCCGCTCTTTTCTTGGTTTTGGCCGGTTTTTCCGAACGCTTGCCGGGGGTTTCTTTGACGTCTTTTGCAAGTGCCCGGTGAGGGACCGCGTGACGGACATCTGTGCCGGATGAAAATGCCGGATCCGGACTCTTTCGGCCCGATGGCTTTTCTTCCGGGGGTTCTTTTTTCAACCTGCGTTGAAGGGTGTTAATAAAGCGTATAAGCAACGTTTCTCCTTTCTTTTCTCTCGGCGGATCGACCGGACACAAATCCTTTCATGCCGGAGGATGCTGATCTCTTGTTCCTTCCTCGCGTTTTTTGCTATTCAAGGCCGATTTTGCGAACACAGGCATGGCGTGGCTTTAGGCGCCGCAAGAACGGGGATTTCCCCGTTTTGTGGCGCAAATGCCGGATACCGTCCATGCACGTAGGCAATGGCCTGAAAGATTTCCAGCGTCCTGGCAAAGACAGGGGCTCGGGGAGGGAAAATTTTGCCTTCTTTCATCTTTCTATGTATTTTCTATAATATATCGTCAAACAGTATTCGTCAATTCTTATTCTCTTGTTTGCCGCCTGAATGCCCGTATTTCTCGAGGCAAGGTCGATTTTCAACGCTTCCCCCACGATGTTGAATCCTTAATCGGGGACTTGTCCAGGGCACACAAATGGGATAAATTGCACTAATTCCAGGGTCTGCATAGGCGGTGGTCCTGTTGAGCGTCTCATACGCTTCAGAGGATGCAGGGCCGCCGGGGCGGGGGACGCCTTCGGGGGCTTGTCCAAGAAGCAGGAACCGGTTTTTGGACCCCAAAAATCTGAAGGGTCCTTGCTCCCCTCCGGGTTGGGGAAACAAAGCCCTGGAAAAATACGAAGGCTCATGGGATAGGTGCTCTAATATGATCCGAAATGCTTTCTCCAATGCGTGTATTCGGCTGTCGGCATGGTTGATCGGGATCCTTCTGTCTCTTCCTTCGGGCGCTCTTGCCGGACAATTCAAGGTGACCGAAGTGTACAGCGGGGACACCGTAAAGGTGGAAGGCCATGACATAGAAATCCGTGTCAGGATGGTCGGGGTGGACGCGCCCGAGACTTCACCGGGACGGGGGGAGCCGGGACAGCCTTTCAGCCGGGAGGCCGGAGAGCACCTGGCCGGGTTGATACTGGACAAGACGGTCGATATCCAGGGCTATGGGCTGGATCATCTTGGGAGGGTCCTGGGGGTGATTCACCTGAAAGGGCGAAACATCAATCTTGAAATGATCCGTGCCGGGCTGGCCGAGGTCCTGCGCGGCCTTGCCCCGCACAAGTTTGACCTCATCCCCTACTGGCTGGCGGAAAAGCAGGCAAGAGACGCCGGAATGGGAGTGTGGTCCCTTGGGGGCGACTACGTTTCCCCGAGCCGGTTTCGAGCGGCCCGGCCCCCTGAAAAGGAGTAAAGAACAACAGAAAGCCGGCGGAGCGATACACGTGTCACTTTGCCACAGGTCTCCAAATGCCGTCGTTCCGCCATATCCTGGAAAAGGGCTCCCCCGGAGGGAGGCATTTCGTTCGGAGAGCCTCGTGCGGGATCTCTACGTGCGTGTCACTGTAGGAAGGGTCCCAGGGCTGCAGGATGACGGGTCCGCTGTGTGTAGCGACCACCCGGGGGATTCGGGGCTCTCCCCAAGGCCGGTTCTCCAATCCAAAGTTCCTTGAATTGGAAGCAGCTATCTGTTTGATTTTTAGAGATATTCGTC
>CAYVUX010000503.1:0-3050 GCA_964455075.1 uncultured Desulfobacteraceae bacterium
TCTGGATCCCGGCTCGCGCCCGTTTCACGGGGCTTGGCCGGGATGACGAATTGCGACACAGTCGGGTATCCATTTTCCGGAAGAAGCTTTTTTCTTAGTCCATCATCGATTCTTCTTTGAACGGGCCACGGATCGGGCCATCCTGTCCAGTTTGAATATGGTCAGGAATTCCGTGTTTTTGCTGATCCACAGCTTCTTGTTGATGACCGAATCCGTGACGGCGCCCCGGTAGGTCAGCCCGTCCAGGAGAGTCCTCGGGTTTTCGCATACCATGACGAAATCCGGTGAGGGGATCCGGCCCTCCTGGACGGCGATGTCGCCGTCATGGATGCGAAGCGCGAAACTCCCGCCCCGGGTCTTTACCAGGATGTCGCGCTTCCAGCCTGCGATGTCTTTCCGGGCCCGCTCGTTGTTGTTCATTTCTCCGATGACGGATTCTATTTCAAGAAAAGCCTCCTTGTATGCGCCGGCCTCCTTTTCCCCGGTTCCGGCAAGTTCGGGTTCCACGGGGGACTCCCAGTCGATTTCGGATTCCTGCAGCCCCTTTTTCGTTGTCTGCGCCGTGGTGAGTTCGGAGGCGGGCACGCAAAAGACGTCTGTCACGGCCCCGATTCGTTCGTCCTTGAACACCAGTTTGACTTCCGTGCCCTTTTTCATGATGCCCGGAGTCAGGATGCCTGTCGTGGTATAAACGATCACGCTCATCGCCGTGTCCGCGCCGTTGAATACGACCCGGCCTCTCCCGTAGGGCGCCATGTGCTGGAAAAGGGATGTGGCGAAATAGGTGATGGGCGGGGTGCTGTTCATGATCCCTTGCTGGGCGACCTCAATCGTTTCCGTGGGGGCGAAATTGCAGTCCGGACAATGGGTCAGGAAGGGGGGTACCCTCACGATCCCGCAGTCGGTGCACTTGCACCCGAGCAGCCTTTTTTCTTCCTTCAAGCCGAGAAAAAAGTCAGAGAATTCTCCCCTGGACCTCTTGTAAAAGGTGTACATGGCATCGTTGGCGATCAGGTAGTCTTTTCCATCGATCGTTTCCGTGTATGATTTCACATCGGGGATGTATTCCAAAGGAATGACCCGGGGTTTGGGCTTGTTCATGGTGTTGCCCCCTTTCTTCTATGCATGTTCGAGAACCATACATGCCGTGTATTGGGCAATTGTGCTGCCTGTCCCGTGAACCAGTGCGGTCTTCTTCTTTTGGCGGATCAGCTCATTGCGTGCTGACCAGGCCGACATGATGTTGCTGGCTCCGACCGCGTGTCCGCAGTAGATCAAGCCCCCGCAGGGATTGACGGCGTATTTCCCTCCCGGCGTCATGAGGCCTTCCTCGATCAGAGAATCCGCTTTTCCGAGAGGCACCAGTCCGAATTCGGCCATGCTGATTTCCAGCTGGTGCACAAAGGCATCGTGGAGTTCCACGATTTCCACGGCTTCCGCAGGGACCTTGATGCCGGCCATTTCATAGGCCCGGTGAGAAGCGTAGTGGTCGGAGAGGATGCGGGACATATCTTTCTGGTTCTTCCCCGCAAACGAGTGCTCATTGGATTCGCCGACTCCGGTGATCCAAATGACCGGGGTCCCGTTGTTCCCGGCGATGGCCTTTGCGGTTTCCTCCTCCGCCATGATCAGGGCCGCGGCGCCTTCCGTATAGACGCAGATCTCCAACTCCTTGAAGGGATAGACCACGAGTCTCGAGTTCATCACCTCCTCGGGGGTGACCTGGTCGAACCGGCGCTGGGCGTATTCATTGGTCCTGACCTGCCTGCTCAGCAGGGCGGAAATCTCCGCAGTGATCTCGGGCTTCAGGTCTCCGGGGTGCTCATCCATGTAAGCCAGGACCACCTCGGCATAACTGTCGGAAGCGGACCAGCCGATGGGTTGTTCAAAGAAACTGTCTCCCGACCAGCCGATGGACTTGATGACTTCGGGCGTGGCGGACATGGAGAGAAAATCAAAGCAGTCGGTGGCCTTTTCCACCCCCAAAACCAGGGCCGTCTTGAACCGGCCCGCAGCAAGGTAGGCGTGTGCCGCGGACATGGTGTAGGCGCCGGTGGCCCCGCCCGTCGTAATCCGTATTCCGAACTTGTTTTGCATACCGCAAAGCCCATGTAGGGCGTGTTCAGGGATGGCGGTCCTTTCAAAGATATCGTTGTAGATCGCATAAAAGGCCCCGTCCACGTCGTTGATATGGATTTGGGCGTCCTTCACCGCTTCGCGCGTAGCCATCTGGGCAAGCTCATAATAGGTCTTCTCCCGCCACGCCCCTTTGAATGGCGTAACGGCTGCGCCTACAATTCCAACTCTCCTAGGCATGTCTTGGACCCCCTTTTTTCAGTTGGTTTCGATTTGGATTATCTCAACTCCCACCTGTGTCCGGACATGCCGTCCCACAGCAGGATGGTTCGCGGGCAATCCCGCTCCTGCAGGCGGGCCGGAAGGATTTCTGCAGGAGCGGCGCCAGCCGCGAACATTCTCCTCCGCTCGGCGCAGAAGAGCCGCTCGCGGGAGCCGCCAATGGAGACGCCGCACCGCAAGGCAAAGGTCTCGTAAAATACCCACAGGCGATGTCGCTGCCCCGGTCGCCTCCCCGGAAACCCGGACCTTACGATATGCATCAGGAAGTCCCGTCCTTCCAACGTCTCTATGCGTCTAAACCCGTTCTATTCAGTATTTTGGCCGCCCTCTCCGTTTTATGATCATCCGTGTTCGTTGTTCCAGGGTTCTTACGATTTTTTCTCGCAAGGCGGGCGCGATGCCCTCCATGTAGGCATCCAGAAATAGTTCTCTGCATCTTGCATCAAAATATTTTTCGGACAGGCTGTAAAAGAACGCGGCGAGGTTCCTGGCACGTTCAACGGGACTCGAGGCGTTTCTCCGCATCCGGTGCAGGTCGATGACCGCAAGCTCGTAATCCGTGCCCGGCGGGGCGTCCGCCGGATCGATTGCGTAGATGTGCCATAGGTATAGATCCGGCATGCTTATCCCGACGTCATCTGGAATTCCGATATAAGGATTGAAAAAAAGTGAAATTTTTTCGAAAAAGTTGT
>CAYVUX010000504.1:0-3048 GCA_964455075.1 uncultured Desulfobacteraceae bacterium
GATCAACCGTCGCTAAACCGATCCCGTCCTCGCTGGATCGAACAGTTACACAAAACACAACCCCCGCTTTAGACGGGATGGGAGACGTCTTTTTTCTTGACAGGAGGCAACCATATCGGATTCCGGATCTCTTTATGCTTCGCGTCGCTTGTCCGGGATGACGTCTTTTTCGAATTGCGACACAGTCTGGAAGGCAAGAATAGACGAAAGAGGGGAGTTTCTCAAAGACCCAGCCCGTTCGACAGCCTGTTCAGCTTGTAGTAGGCGCCTTTGAGCGCCATCAGTTCCTGGTGATTCCCTTGTTCGACGATTCGTCCCCTGTTTATGACCAGGATTCGGTCCGCATTTCGGATCGTGGACAGCCTGTGGGCAACCACAATCGTGGTTCTCGATGCGGCCATCTGTGAAATGGCTCCTTGAATGAGCCGCTCGGTTTCAGGGTCCACACTCGATGTAGCCTCATCGAGGATGAGAATCTTCGGGTTTGTGGCCAGGGCCCTGGCAAACGACAGGAGCTGGCGCTCGCCCGTTGAAAGCGTGGCTCCTCCCTCTCCCAGCTCATGCCCGAAGCCCTCGGGCAATCGCTGGACAAATGCCAATGCATTGGATCCGGAAGCCGCCAGCCGGACGGCTTCGTCTCCGACTTCATTCCGCCCCAACGCGATATTGTCGGCCACGGTCCCGGAAAAAATGAATACGTCCTGCATGCAAAGGCCGATGTTTTTTCGCAACCGGCTTTTTGGCCACCGCCTCAAGTCCACTCCGTCGAGGAACAAGACCCCGGCTTCCGGATCGTAGAATCGCTCGATGAGATTGATAATCGAGGTCTTGCCGGACCCGGTCGGACCGACAAAGGCGACGGTCTCCCCGGGTTTGATCTCGAATGAAATGTCTTTCAGGACCGGACGGTCCTTTTCGTAGGAAAAGGTGACACCGCTGCAGACGAGATGTCCGTGGACGTCTCGGGGTGCTGCAGGCTGATCCGGTTCCGGAATCTCCTCCCTGTGGTCCATAAATTCAAAAATCCGCTCGGTGGATGCCATGGCCGACTGCATGATGTTGTATTTTTCGGAAATGTCCCGGACCGGCTTGAAGAACATCTGGATATAGCCGATAAAGGCCACAAGGGAACCCAGGGAAAGCTGTTCCTGAATCACCTTGCCGCCGCCGTACCACAGGACAAGTGCGACCGCCACCGAGGAAAGCAGTTCCATCACCGGCATGAATACGGCGAAGACGCGCACCTGTTTCATCCCGGCCAGAAAGTTGTCGTGATTGATCCGGGAAAAGCGTTCCATCTGATTGCTTTCCTGGGCGAAAAGCTGGATTACCGTCATACCGGAGAGACGCTCCTGGAGAAACGCGTTGATTCCGGCCACCGTGGCTCGGAGTTCCCTGAAGACCTCCCGGGCCATGGAGCTGAACAGATAAGTGATGCCGAAGACGAAAGGCAGGAGGATAAAGGAGACGAGCGCCATCTTCCAGTTCAAATAGAGAAGTACGGCAAGGATTCCCACCAGAAGAAAGAAATCCTTGAAGACCGTCATGAGCACCGACTTGAACATCTCGTTCAGGTTCTCCACGTCGTTGGTCACGCGGGTAACGAGGCGACCTAGGGGGTGGCGGTCGAAGAACCGGAGGGCCTGTGTCTGCATCCTTTCGAAGAGGTTGATGCGAATGTCCTGCATGATGTGCTGGCCCGTGAATTCGAGCAGGTAGTACTGGGCGTAATTGAGCGCAAAGGAGGCCGCAAGAAACAGGAAGAAGACGATCGCCACGACGCCCACCCCGTTCACGTCTTGGCTCCGGATCTCGAGGATTTTTTCTCGGGGTTGTTTCTCCAGCCATTCGTGCGGGACGAACACGGGTCCGTCGGATCTCCGATAGGATGGGGCGGGCCGTTCTTTCGAAGAAAGCCCGTCGAGTGAGCCGGCCGGAGCCATATAGAATTTTCGTGTCCCGAGAAATCCGCGCGACCGGTAGAGATGAAGATCTTTGGGGTCTATCTCTTTCGTGTCCGTGTGGGAAATGAAGCTCGTTGTTTCATCCTGTACGTGGATCAAGGCGTGGCCGTATTCGGCCCGGAATTTCTTGCGTTCGGATTGGGACATGGCCGCGGTTTCCACGGGATACCACGAGGAGAGAATGAACCGGTCGATGGCGACCTTCGAGAAGTAAGGCACGGCCAGATCGAATAACGTGATCAGCACGGTGAGAACAAGTGCCCCGACTATGGTTTTCCGGTAGGGAACGGAGTATCCGGTCAGCCTTTTGAGAAGCCTGAAGTTGTAGGGCTTCCCAAGCTCTCCATTCTCCATGTATCCGTAGTCCCCGAACATGGTTCCCAGTGCTCCTTCCCGCCCGGGCTAATCCGGCGGTCTTTCGTTCCCTTCCAGTTGATCGGAGAGGACTTGCCGCTCATAGAGCCCGGCATACAATCCCCCGAGCGCGAGGAGTTCCTCGTGAGATCCCTCCTCCACGACGCGCCCGTTGTCGAGGACTACGATACGAGGCGCCCGGTGGATCGTGGATACGCGGTGGCTGACGATGAGGTTGGTTTGTGCCCGTCTTTTTTCCAGGATCTGATTGAGGATTCTTTCCTCGGTGCGGGTGTCCACCATGGAAAGCGCGTCGTCCAGTATCAATACGGCGGGGTCTGAAAGGAGTGCTCGCGCAATGGTAAGGCGCTGTCGCTGTCCTCCCGACAAGCTGATTCCCCGTTCCCCGAGAAAGGTATCCAGGCCCTTTTCGAGATCCTGGATCTCTTCGAGGAGCCCGGCGGATTCCAAAACGTCGAGGAGCTTTTCCGTGGTGCCGTCTTTCCGTCCGAATGCCACGTTCTCCCGGATCGTTTCTGAAAACAGAAAGATTTCCTGGGTCACGAAGCCCATGTTCTCCCGAAGCGAGCGTAGAGGCACCTCCCTGATATTATGGCCGTTTATGAATATGCCGCCGCCAGTCGGGTCAATCAACCGAGGGATAAGCCGCAAGAGCGTGGTCTTGCCGGAGCCCACCGGTCCCACGACGGCAAGAGTCTCTCCTTGCCCC
>CAYVUX010000505.1:0-3033 GCA_964455075.1 uncultured Desulfobacteraceae bacterium
AGGACCAAATATTCCATTTCATGCTGAAAGGAATTCTCGGGCCGCGTGTCATGGCGCAGGACGAGATTCTCCACCACCATTTTTGCTATTTCCCTTATTCCGCCCGAATCGTGGCAGAAACGGCCCGCCACGCCTTCTGAACCCGACCGCCCTGTAACGGCGTTTTGATCGAGCTCCAGGGTGATTTCTCTCGAGAAATCAGGATCGTCGCTTTTGAGGCCTTAAGCTTGATTTCGGTATTTCGAGCCGGTCCCTCCCCCGGTCCCCCATAGAGCTGGATTTCTTTAATCCCGGGCCTGGTAATAGGCCTGGGTCATGGGCCCCGTGGTGGTTTCGCCTGGAGAGGTCCAGGGCATCACCCGGATTGAGCTGCGCTCCCCCATCTTCAGCTGATCATTGGCGGAGGGGGCGGTCGGCTACGAACCCGTCGTACCCGAGGCAGCGCTTTAGATTATCCCAGGCTTTTCTCACGAAGCCCCCGGCATTGCCACCCACCCGGGGGCTTTTTTCCGGAAGAACCAACTTTTTTGCTTTATGGCGCTTCAACCGTCCGGTCGTCTGGCTCGATCACTTCCCCGAGCGGTTTCCCGGCGGTTTTTTTCTTGACAAAGGCCGGCCCGTACGCTTAACGAGATTGGTTGGGTCTGACACCCCGACTGGCCGAACCTCAACACATTTTGCCAAGACGCACAGGGAAAGGAAAAGGCACTATGAACCCGATCGCGAAAGAACTCAATGAGATCCTCGTAAAGGCCAATCCCGATGTGTTTGAGATGCTTTCCGAGGTGGGAAAGAACCTGTTCTTCCCCAAAGGCATCCTTTCTCAGAGCGCGGAGGCGAAACAGAAGGCCCATCGGTTCAACGCCACCATCGGCATGGCCACGGAGAAAGAGCGGACCATGTTCCTGCCTTCGGTCATGGCCATGATCAGCGGCCTGGCCCCCGAAGAATCGCTCACTTACGCGCCCTCTTTCGGCATCATGCCCCTTAGGACAGCCTGGAAGCAGTCCATTTTCGAGAAGAACCCGTCATTGAAGGATAAGGTCATCAGCCTTCCCATTGTGACCAACGCCATCACCCACGGCCTGAGCGTAGTATCCGACATGTGGGTGGCCCCTGGGGACCCCATTGTGCTCCCCGACAAGATGTGGGGGAACTACAACCTGATCTTTGCCGTTCGCCGGGGCGCGTCTGTTTTCCAGTACCCGCTTTTTGACGAACAAGGCGGCTTTCATCTTAAAGCCTTCGAGGACTGCGTCCGTTCCCAGGCTGAACGCCACGGGAAAATCATCGCGATCCTCAACTTCCCCAACAATCCCACGGGCTACACCATTACTCCCGCGGAAGCGGACGGCATCGAGGACATTCTCACCCGCCTCGCCGAAGAAGGCACCCGTGTGCTGGCGGTGATGGATGACGCCTACTTCGGGCTTTTTTATGACGAAGGCGTTCTCCGGGAATCCATCTTCTCAAGGCTTCTGGATCGTCATCCGCGCCTTTTCGCCATCAAACTGGACGGGGCGACCAAGGAGAATTTCGTCTGGGGATTGAGGGTGGGATTCATCACGTACGGGGGGATCTTTTCCTCCGAATCCGAAAAGGCCTACGACGCGCTGGAGAGAAAGAGTGCCGGGGCCGTGCGGGGCTCCATCAGCAACGCCTCGCATCTGGGCCAGCAGATCGTGCTCAAATCCATGGCAAGCGAGGCGTACCTCAAGGAAAAGCAGGAGAAGTTCCAGGTCATGAAAGAACGGGCCGAAGAGGTCAAGCACGTCCTCGGAGATGCCAAGTACACTGGTTCCTGGGAGCCCTACCCTTTCAATTCCGGGTATTTCATGTGCCTCAAACTCAAGACGGTTGAAGCCGAGCCGCTGCGGGTGCATCTGCTGGACAAGTACGGGATCGGATTGATTTCTCTTGGAAAAACCGATCTTCGGGTGGCGTTTTCCTGTCTGGAAAAGGAAAACGTCCGGGAGCTTTTTGACACGGTCCTCAAAGGGATCAAGGACCTGGAAGGGGCTCCATAGGAACCGGCCTCTTCTGATTCCTCCCCTCAGTGCTGAGGCGGCTTCTACAGGCGAAAGGCGGGACGCTGCCGATCCGTGGACTCTTGGGAGCTTTTAAGACCCGCCCGCCTCCGAGAGATTCCTCATATCAAACTGCAGGAACTCACCGGACTTGGGGGTTTTGAGCCTCGGGGAGTGCTTTACGGGTTCACTCCCTTCCTTGTACGCCTGGAAAACGGTCTCTTTCGACCAGGGACTGGCCAGAAGCCCGCTCCTGACGTCGATCTTGGCGAAGACCACCTCGGCCGGGACTTCGAAATCCACCACGGGCAGGTTTTCCAGGACCGTGGACATGAACGCCAGCCAGATGGGAGCCGCAGCCCGCGAGCCCGTTTCACCCTTTCCCATGACTTTGCGGTCGTCATACCCTACCCAAACTCCGCTGACCAGCTGCGGCGTATATCCCATGAACCAGGCGTCCCAGAGGTTGTTGGTGGTTCCGGTCTTGCCGGCCACTGGCCGGTTGAGGGCCTTGATCCGCCAGCCGGTCCCCTCCTGTATTACCGCCTTGAGGAGATCCGTCATCACGTATGCGGTCTCTTCGGAGATCACCTGACGCGCATCCGGCTGTCTCTCCTCCACCATGGATCCTTCGCGGTCCACCACCTTTCGGATGAAGATGGGCTCGGTCAGGCGTCCGCCGTTGGCGAACACTCCGTATGCCCGCGTAAGTTCCAGCAGGGAAAGACCCGACGAGCCCAAAGCCAGGGAAAGGTCCGGGCTCAGGTCGGACTCAATGCCCATTCTTCTTGCGTAATCAATGGCGTAAGAGACGCCGATCGTTTTCAGAATCTTTACCGTGATGACGTTTCTGGAGCGGATAAGTCCCGTTCGGAAGAGCGTGGGCCCAAAGAACTTGTTCTTGTAGTTTTTGGGCTTCCAGACCTCGTCATCCTGGTCAGGGTCAGAGACATACGGGGCGTCCATCAGCACCGATGAGGGGGTGGTGTGCATCGGCGGGCAGGAC
>CAYVUX010000506.1:0-3028 GCA_964455075.1 uncultured Desulfobacteraceae bacterium
CATTCACAGAGCCCTTGATCTTCCTCGCATTGGTAACCAACTCCGAAATGTCAACTCCCTTTGGCGTATCCATCTCGGCAAGGACGACGAACTCACCTGACCTTAAGCGTTCCCGAAAACTCATGGGCTTCCTTCCCTTCTTGTTGTTACCGTGAGCACAGGCCGCTGTGCCCGGGTTCCTTCGCCGGGGGATGCTCTATGAAGCGCGCATACCTCCGCTATGCAATACCGCACCTATAGAGCACGTTTCATGCCAGCCCCGGCTTCCCGGGAAAATGCAGCCGGAAATACAGGAGAATCGTGTCCCATCGCAGCATTTCGATTGATCTCGGGGCACGGATTTCCGGCGGAATTGTTGCACATTTGCAAGAAATGGCCTCCCGCTTCATTGCGAGGATGCAAGAAATATCCGAAAAACCGTTCTTGCGCCGCCCGCACTGTTAGCAGGAGGCTGCCGCTCTCAAAATCCTTTCCGCAGAGCCGGATCCAGGCCGGTGACCGACCGGGAAGAAGGCATGCGTACACACCGCGTGCGGCGAAAACGCTCCTGTGCGTTTCAACCGGGTTTTGAGGCCCGTCATGAGCGCAATCAGTCTCTCAACTAAGGGCTCACTCAAAATGCACCATCCTGATGGAAAATTTACCCATGCCGTAAGAGAGGCAGGAGGAAAGGTCAAAGAGGGCTTTCGGAGCACATCCCGGCAAACGCCTCCGAATGGGGGATCTCGCATTGCAGCAATGCAATTTTTGGCCGATAATCGTTCCATGCCGATACGTTTTCGGTCCCGGGCGCCGCAAAAGAGAGCGTCATCCCGTCGAGGCCTTGCCACCTCCGCTGTCTTCCCTCGTTGTCGAGGGCAAGGAGTCCGCTTCAGGGGGCCTTTCGACCGGTTATACCGGCGCGGCGCCGGACTTCCTCCGGAAGGGAGGAAGCCTCAACGCGCCTGAAAAAGGGTCTTCTTCCGGATTGCCATGATCCCGCCGGTCTATTGACAAGCCCCCCCCTCAATGGCAAGCTCTGTTAAATCCGGGGGCTTTCGGGGCCGGGGCCAGGTCCCCGACTTCCCCTGAGGCGTTATTGGGAAGGGAGGAAAAACATGCTCACGCCGGGCACGCGAATCGAAATGACCAAGGGATACAAAGGTGTGAAGGGCACGATTACGGAGCGTACGGGATCCACTTTTGAGCTTTATGTGGTCAAGCTGGAAAACGGCATCCATCTGGTTGCCGGCCCCTCCGCCTTTGTGTCTCTGAAAGAAGGCCAAACAGCCGGAAAGACCGCCCTTTAATCCCGCACAACGGGGACCGCGCCGGGGCTGCGATGCCAAAAGCAAGCTTTCGCTTCTATGCCGAATTGAACGACGCACTGCCTGAGGAAAGAAAGGGCCGTGAATTCCAGGAATGGTTTGATCCAGGCGCCACCTTTGGGGAGGAGCTCCTGGGTTTCGGGATTCCTCCAAAGGACGTGGACTTGGTGCTGGTCAACGGCAATTCCGTGGATTTTGACCATGTGATCCAGGAGGGCGACCGGTTCAGCGTGTATCCCGTTTTCGAGCGGTTCAATATTGAAGGAGTCAGTTCTCTGAGAAGGGCACCTCTCAGAAGAATCCGGTTTATCGCAGACACGGATCTCCCGGAGCTGGCCTTCCGGATGAGGATGCGGGGTTTCGATGTTCATTTTGATAAGGAGCTCTCTCCGCATCAAATCGTCGAAAAATCCTTGGAGGAAAGGCGAATTATCCTTACACGAAACAAAGAACTGTTGGAATCGGAGGGAGTCACCCGCGGGCTGCTGGTGGCTGAGCAAAGCTCCGAACATCAGGCGGAAAGGATCGTCCATGAGCTTGCACTGGATTCCTGAGAATCTTTCCTGCATTCCTTGTCAAGCCGGTATCCTCAGGGTTGGAAGGCAATGGATCTTCTCCCTCCACACAGCCGTCCACCGTTTTTTGGGGCATTGACCTATGAAATCGGCTGTCATTTCCCAAATCGGAAGGCGCCCCGAAATGGAGGACGCCTACTATCTGGACATGGACTTCGCAGGCAGAGGATGGGTGTTCGGCGGGATCTACGACGGCCATACCGGCTACTATGCGGCCCGCTATGCCTCGGAGCATCTCCATAAGGAGTTCTTGCCCAGGCTGGAAGCAGGGGCCTCGCCCCAGGAAGCGTTCCTGGCGAGCTACCGGGCCGTATCCGACTCCCTTTCCGGCCAGGATTCCGGGACTACGGCGGTGAATTTCTTTATCCGGGAAGGCGAACTTTTCACGGCCAACGTAGGGGATGCCAGGGCCATCATCATTGGCGACAATAAGGCCGAACAACTGACGGTTGATCACAGGGTGGACAATCCGGAGGAACGAAGCAGGATTGAGGAAAACGGAGGCCGGATCGAATACCCTTACGTGGTCAAGGGTCTTTGGGCCTTGATGCCGACACGTGTGCTCGGTGACAAGTATTTCCGCTCCGTCGGGATCATCCCCAGCCCGTTCGTGCACATGCGAAAAATATCCGAAGCCGACCGGGTCCTCTTGGCCGCTTGCGACGGGCTCTTCGATGTGATGACCAATGAAGAAGTGGCCGATTTTAAAAATAAAAGCAAGAACCTGGATGATTTTCTGAACACACTCGAAAACGAAGCCTTGCATGTTCGCAAGGGCAGCGACAATGTCACCGTTGTGGCTGTGGACCTCGGAGGACGTGGGTAGCAGGCGCACTCCGGAGTCAGAGGCGCTCGAGCCGCCGGATTTTGTTTCAAAACAAGAGAGTGCCCATACACGAATGATTTTCAGGCGCTTGCGAATTTCCCACTCAGAAATGAGCCGGCCCAAGGCGAAGACAACCAACCCTCGAGATTTATCCGCCTCTGGAGGATCAGGACAGATCTCGAGAAGCGGGAGACCCGCCCGGAGGGCGGGGTTTGAAAAGGAATGAGAAATTGTGGCATTCTGATTTTGGCCTGAGGGTTCACTCCGTCATTCCGGACGACCGAAGCGAAGCAAGGGAGATCCGGAATCCAGGAAAACGC
>CAYVUX010000507.1:0-3028 GCA_964455075.1 uncultured Desulfobacteraceae bacterium
TCCTGCCCGGACTGATCCTCCTGGCCGCCCCGACAGCCACGATTACCTATGTGATGGCCGGGGAGATGCAGGGTTCCACCGATCTTGCCTCTGCCGCGGTATCCATGAACACGCTCCTGTCCGCCTTTTCTTACACCTTCTGGTTGTCCTGGTTTCTTTAGGAGGTGGGGTTTCTTGGGCTTTCCTCCCGGACGTGCCCATGATGATAGGGCCTTCATCCATGCGAAACAGAAAGGGACGTCAATAGAAGACGGGAAAGGCGGTAGGTTGAAAATCCCGGGAAAAAGGCGTAGGTAGAACAGAAAGGCCTCTGCAGGGGCTGTTCGCAATGCGGGGGTATCGAGGAACATTCCGAGGCCCAAGTCCGGCCGTGCGGTCATTGAGAGAGACCACAAGGCTTTTGCCGAATCCGGATGAGAGGGCTTTGGCGGCAACAATTCGGAGGATACACGGAGACGAGAGATGGGAAAAGGCGATCAAAAATCCAAGAAAGGCAAGATTTACCGCGGAACCTACGGCAAGCGGCGGCCTCGGAAGAAGAAACAAGCTGAAGAAGGCCGGAAGTAAAGGGTCTTCGAACTCCTGGGAGGCTGTCGGAAAGCACCCATCTCCCCGCTGAAGCGGGATCTTGCGAGCGGCGTTACCCTTGACCTTCGTCGTTGCGGCGTACTGTACGCCTCACTCCTCAGGTCTGCGGAAGCCTTGCATCCGGATGCTTTCTGACAGCCTCCTGCTCGGGTTACTTCCCGGATGACGTCTTGAGGTCCACGACCGGATTGGTCAGCGGTTCGAACCCGTCGATCCGGCATTCAATCCGATCCCCCTCCCCGAGGGGCACGGCCCCCGGTGTGCCCGTAGACAGGATGTCTCCGGGAAGCCAGGTCATCCCCTTGGAGTGAAAAGAGACCAATACGTCCGGCGTGAACGTCATGTTGGCCACACCATTTCGGGCATGGACCTTCCCGTTTATGACGGTGGCCACGTTCAGGTCTTTCACTTCGGCAATCTCGTCCGGGGTCAAGAATACGGGCCCGAAACTGAAGAACGTGTCAAAGCTTTTTGCTCTTGTGAGATAGCGCGGGTTTTTCCTGAGGATATCCTCCGCCGTCATGTCGATCGCGGTCGTGAATCCGGCCACCGCCTCCAGCCAGTCTTCCTTGGCCAGTTCGCGGCACCTCTTCTTCCCAATGATCACGGCAAGCTCGGCCTCCCCGGTGGTCCGTAGCGACTGGATCGGGATGCGAATGGTGTCGCCGTGCCCCACGATGGTGGTATTCGGTTTCATAAAACTTGCCGGTTCCTCTTCTGGGGCTTGTTCGGAGAGATCCGCAGCGTGTTCCGTGTAGTTCAGGCCGATCCCCCAGATTTTTCCGGGGTTCCTGTAGAGTGGCGCAAAACGGGTTTGCTCCTGCGTGATGTGCGGCATATCGTGCCGGTCAAGGAGCTTTCGCCCTTCCGCGCGGTACCAGCGATTCAGGGCGTCCAGCCGCCCGGAAACGATGAGTTCCAGGAGATCGCCGGGCCAGCGGGTCCCGGCTATCTGCTCAAGGGCCTCCAGAAGGACATATCCGTCCCGTGCGGCGACCGCCGCTTTCTCTTTCCCTTCATGTCGAAGCGTAGCGAGCTTCATTCTTGATCCCCCAGCAGGCTCTCCGTGACGGCCTCGAAAAACATGCCGGTTTCCACATGCGCCTCTTCTTTTTCCCCGGAGCCGTTACCCCGCCGCCTCGGGGGCCGAATTTCTTCTCCAACGGGAACTCTTTCTCTTAAAAACGAACTGATAGAGAAAGAGCAGCAAAAAAAGCCCAAATCCCATATAGTTGACCGCAGGATCGGCCCAGATGAGCATGACGGCGGAGAGACCTTGAAGGATCGTTTCCAGCCAGCCCAGGGGGGCCATGAAATACCGTTCCAACGCGACCACAAACGAGATGAGGGCCAATACGGTAAAGATTACCGTCTTCCACACTTCCAGAGTGGGGCCGTTGAGCAGGAGAGGATGGTAGGCCATAACCACGGGCAGGATATAAAGGCCTTTGGCGAGCTTCCACGAAGTGAACGCCGTCCGCATGGGGCTGGATCCGGCAATCCCCGAGGCGGCAAAGGACTCCAGCGCCACAGGGGGAGTGATATTGGCGTCCTGACTGTACCAGAATACGATCATATGGGCCGTGAGAAGAGGAATTCCGAGATCCATCAGTCCGGGACCTGCAAGAATGACCAGGACGATATAGGAGGCCGTGACCGGCAGCCCCATTCCCAGGAGAAGGGACGTGAACGCCACCAGGGCAAGGGCCAGGAGCGGGATTCCGTAAGAGAGGGAGACAATCAGGGAGGAAAACCGAAGCCCCGTACCGGTCAGATTGACAACCCCGACGATGATGCCGGCGGCTGCACAGGCCACGGCCACCACGACGGCATTACGCGCGCCCTGTTCGAGCGCATGGAATAGCGTGCGCAAGGAGATGCGGGACTGCTTGCGGAGCTGGGCTGTAAAGTACACGGCGAGAATCGCCACAAACCCGGCCATCATGGGGCTGTAGTTCATGACAAGCACCGTGATCAAGATACCCACCGGGATAATGAAATGGATGCCCAGTTTGATAGTGTCCAGGACCGCGGGCAGGTCTTCCTTGGGCAGGCCCCAGATCCCCTCTTTTTGGGCTTCGATGTGCACGAAAAGAATCACGGAGAAAAAGTAGAGTATGGCGGGGATGAGGGCGATTTTGACGATTTCGAGGTAAGGCGTCTGGGTGAATTCGGCAATGAGAAAGGCGCCGGCCCCCATGATGGGCGGCATCAACTGGCCCCCCGTGGAGGCGGATGCCTCCACCGCGGCCGCCACGTGAGGCTTGTATCCCACCCGTTTCATCATCGGGATGGTGAAGGAGCCCGTTGCAACCACATTGGCCACCGCGCTTCCGGCCACGGATCCCATGAAACCGCTGGCCACGACGGCGGTTTTTGCAGGCCCGCCCGAAAAGCGTCCGGTGATCGAGTAAGACAGATTAATGAAGAAGTTTCCCGC
>CAYVUX010000508.1:0-3018 GCA_964455075.1 uncultured Desulfobacteraceae bacterium
CAGTATATTACTGCGGTTGATCCGCCTGAGGCGGAAACATTTTTCAAAGGTCTCGGATCGTCCACCGACCGGATCCACACTGCCGCCATCCGGTGCCCATCCAAAAAACCCCGACGGGACACCAAGAATTTCTTAAGGTTCTTCCGGAAAATCGGCGCCCGTTTGATTCGGAGTAGCTCGCAAAGAGGGGCCCGTGATTCGAAAAAACGTCATTCCGGACGACCGAAGCGAAGCAAGGGAGATCCGGGATGACGAATCACGACACAGCCTCCTTCGCCGGAATGACGGCGTGAACCTCCCGGACATCAGAATGCCATGATTTCTCATTCCCCTTCAACGACATAAGGATGAGGAAAACCGCATGACCATTTCTTTTTGAGACCGTTAGGTATCCATTTTCCGGAAGAACCTTTCTTAACTTCTCGAAAGGCATGGAATAAGATGTGAAAAATGCTAACCATGTCCATTTCTTTTGTCAAGCTCCGGGAAACTGCCGAAAAGCGGCCGCCACGCGGGCAGGATCCCTAGTCCAAGGGCCCGATTCGGCCCAACATTTTCCTGGCCCAGGGGTTTTCCTCGTAGCGAAGGCCCTTTTCCAGGTATTCGGCGGCATCGCGTCGATCTCCCGCCCTCATGGCCAGCTGCGCCAGATTGAAGTACGCTTTGGCATGGGCGGGATTGATGGAGACGGCACGCTGGAAAGCGTCCCGGGCGTGGACAAGGTCTCCCTTTTCCAGATACACCACCCCCAGATTATTGTAGGCCTTTGCATGGAGGGGATCCAGGGAAACTGCGCGCTGGAAGGCGCTGATGGATTCGTCGGTCCTCCCGGCCTGCCCGAGCGCCACACCGAGGCTGTAATGGGCCGGCGCATCCCGCGGAGCCTCGGCCAAATGGCTCCGAATCTTTTTTGCCTGAATGGACGCGCACTCTTGTTTGTATGCATCCCCGGGGAACACCCCATAATCCTCCACCAGGCAGCGGGAACAGTAGTCGCGGAGGATTTCTTCGTAACGATTCCGCTTTTCGGAGTCCAGTTCCCGAGGGTCGAGAATGCCGAAAAGGGGAGAATACGCGGCCGCAGAAAACTCCACCATGTCAAGGAGAATCTCTGCACGGTCACCGGATTCTATCACCTGCCTGGTCGTCCGGGAGAGCGCCGCATTCTTCGCCATTCTTTCTTCAATAGACGGATCGGTTTCGTAAAGCAGCTTGGGCGCCCGGAACTCCAGTCGCGGCCGGTTGTCGGTATGGAGCGGGCCGGAACCGAAAAGCCCCTTGAGATCCTCATTGACAATCAGAAAATAAAGGAGGCGAGGATCCGGGAGCGACATGTTTTGCGATCTCTGTGCGTAGCGAAGGTTTTTCTCCGCCGTCTCGAGCCGAAATCCGGCCTCGTCTTTAAAGCCCACGAGCAGGTAGTCGCCCGTTCCCGTAAGCGTGGTCATCAAGAGGCTTTCGGGAAAGGCCTCCGAAAACGTGCGCCCCACCATGGAAAACGTGGGCCAGTCCATTTCGTAGGAGTGAATCCACTGAACGAAGATGCCGTTCGGCTCCAGACGGTTCTTCACCGTCCTAAAGAATTCCAGGGTATACAGGTTGGCCAACCCCGCCATCCAGGGGTTTGAAGGCTCAGAAATGATCACGTCATACGTCTCTCTCGTGAGGCTCAAGTGATTGCGGCCGTCCTGGATAATGAGGTGCGTCCTCGGGTCGCTCAGGCAGTCGTTGTTCCAGGGCCTGAAGTATTCGCTGGCCTCCACCACCTGCTCGTTGATCTCCAGTACATCCAACCGCTCCACGGGGTAATGGAGCACCTCCCCGGCTGTCATGCCGCTTGCAAGACCCAGGACCATGACATTTCGCGGGGCGGGATGGAAAAGCATCGGCACATGCGCGAGCAGTGTCTGCGTGGACCGGTCCCCATGGGAAGAGGCGTCCGGTTTCCCACTGTTGAGAAGCGTGTACTTGACCGTGCCCAGACTGTCCGTAAGCCTTTCCACCGTGGTAAAGCCCCCGATGCCCTCTCCGTAAAAGACCACCTCCCGGCCTTTTTCGTACCGCTTGAGCACCTCAGGGCCTCTGAGAAGGGCGTCCGTCCACCCCGTAGTCTCAAAGGCCGCCTTCATATTGCCAAAGTCCCGGTACCTCCCGTAAGAAAGCAGCTGATGATTCCAGGAAGGATAATGCATAACCAGGAAGACCCCCAGGATTCCCGCCGCCGAGACCGGCAGCCAGTGCCACCGGGCCTTTTCCCGGACCTTGACGGCCGAAAATGCGACCAAGGCCGTACCGAGCTGCAGGGCGCAGACTGCGGCCAAGCCGCTTTCCTTTCCCAGGAAGGGGATCAGGAAAAACCCGGCCGCAAACGCCCCGCAAATGGCCCCGATGGTGTTGAGGGCATAGGCGGTGCCGATGGATCGCCCCATGGATGCCATGGACCTCGCATAAATCTTGTTCACCAGCGGAAACGTGGCCCCGAGGAGGAGCGTCGGCACCAGGAGAAAGCCGAAGAGGATTCCCGTCTGGAGCGCCGTCCGGGAGGCGAAACTTTCGCGAAAGGCGTAGATCAGCTTTCCAAAAAAGAACTGGCTGTCCCCCAGGAACTGGCTGACCGTGAGGGCCAGGATCGCGGCGGCCACCTGGCTTCCCACCAGCAAGGAGAAAATGTCCCCAACACGGTCCCCCGCTTTTCCAAAGATCAGGCTTCCCAGTGCCAGGCCCACGATGAAGGTGGCAATCACCAGGGTAAAGGAATAGGTGGTAGGGCCCATGATGAGCCCCAGCAGCCGGGTCCAAATGACCTCGTAGGCCATGGCGCTGAACCCCGATACCACGAAAATAAGAAGGGCCCATTTTCCTGCCTGCGCCGGAAAAACATGTGTCCCATGTGGCCATGGTTCCGCTTCTTCCCCGGCGGCTCCGGTAACCCGCCGGGCGTCCCCTTCCGTTTGCTTGGCCTCCTTCCGGGAGGTCCCAAACCACCGGCTCCGGCTCAGAATTATGCAAAAGAACCCG
>CAYVUX010000509.1:0-3003 GCA_964455075.1 uncultured Desulfobacteraceae bacterium
GAGGGCCTGAGCGTGGAGGTCCCTCCCGATATCCATGCGGCCCTCTGGCAGAAATTCGTTCTGATCGCCGGATGGGGCGGTCTGGGTGCGGTGACAAGGGCGCCCATCGGAGTGATTCGAACGCAAGAGGGAACCCGCAAAATGCTGGAGCAGTCCATCCGTGAGATCATGGAGGTGGGCCGGGCGCATGGGGTCGCTCTAAAGGACGCGGTCATGGACGACACCCTGAAGTTCCTGGACAATCTTCCCACAAACGGAACCGCATCCATGCAGAGGGACATCATGACCGGCCGTCCCTCGGAGCTGGAGGCCCAGAACGGGGCCGTGGTGCGCATGGGTAGCGACGCGGGGGTCGAAACCCCGGTGAACGCCTTTGTGTATCAGAGCCTTCTTCCGATGGAGTTGCGGGCCCGCGGGGAACTGGAGTTCGATGCATAAGCAGAGCGGCGGGTTCACGATATGACCGCGATGACCGAGAAAGAGCGGTTCCTCGGCACCCTTCTTGGAACGGGAGCGGACCGGTTCCCCTTTTACGATCTGGAGCCGGACGAGGATGCCCTCGAGCGATGGCACAGAGAGGGCCTCCCGAGGGAGCGGTCCGTAGTGGAGTTTTTTCGCCTGGAACCTCACTACTCCGTGGGGCTGACGCTTCGAAGTGCGCCCTTTTTTGAAAAGGCCTCCGATCTCCTCACCGATCCGGCTTCCTTTGCCCGGCACTATGATCCGGACGATCCCTCCCGCTATGAAAAAAATTTTGTGGAGCGATCCGGGCGATTGGCTCGGGAAGGGCACGTGCTGTACGTGGACGCCTCCGGAGGCGGCCTGCTTCAGATGCTCGGGGTGGGCGACTGGGATTCTTTGGTCGCCGCGTGCTTCGCCCTTCTGGAAAGGCCGAAATACGTAGAGGAGCTCCTCGACAAGACAACGGACTTCTATTGCACATGCCTGGAACGGGTTCTCTCCAGGGTCTCGGTGGATTACGCGAGCTTCTACGAGCCCATTGCTTCGAACACGGGCCCTGTGGTCTCGCCGGAAATGTTTGAGCGTTTTGCAATGCCCGGTTACCGGAAGGTGCTGCGGCTTCTCGAGAAGTTCCACGTGCCCCTCCGGATCCTGTGTACCACCGGGGGCAATCTGTCGTCCATCCTGCTTCCGCTTGTGGAGGCCGGGATCAACGGATTCTGGATCAGCAACATCATGAGCGCCGGGATGGATTATGCCGCTCTCCGGGAGCGTTTCGGCGCGGATATTGCCCTCGTCGGCGGCATCGACGCGGAGGTGCTGTCCCGGGATGCGGATGCCGTGCGCAAAGCGGTGGAGGCTACGGTTCCGCCGCTGCTCGAACAGGGCAGGTATCTTCCCTGCCTGGACGACCGGCCCCGAGGGAATATCCCGTTTTCCCGGTACGTGCTTTACCGAGAGCTTCTCTCCGACATCGCGCCGGTATGATTTGCCCGGAGGATTTCGAGCTGCAACCGACCCGGGGGCAATCGGAAAAAATGGGTTCTTCCGGAAAATGGATACCTAACGGTCCCAAAAAGAAATGGTCATCGGATTTTCCCTTCGTTTAAGGGAATGAGAAATCGTGACATTCTGATGCCTGGAGGTTCACGCCGTCATTCCGGCGAAGGAGGCTTTATGGTAATTCGTCATCCCGGACAAGCCCTGTGAAGCAGGGCGCGATCCGGGACCCAGAAGTTCACGAAAAGACGGCGTTTTCCTAGATTCCGGATCTTCACTTGCTTCGCTTCGGTCGTCCGGAATGACGTTTTTTGAATCACTGGCACCTTTTTGCGAGCCATTCCGAATCAAACAGGTGCCCATTTTCCGGAAGAACCAAAAAATGCCGTCCGCTTTGCGGGGGCCTCATTCTGCAAGGACCGGCAGTTTCAGAGAGTTCTCATCCGGGCATTCCTACGGTAGCCATCATTCGCCGGAGCGGAAAATATCCAGGAGCGATTCCTGTCCGCCGTCCTTGACGATCATGATGGGGATGTCAGTTTGCATGCGGCGCAGGGTTTCGCTGATGTTGCCCAGCAGGGATGTTTCCGTGGCAGTGTCTCCTTGGGCGCCGACGATGATCAGACCCACGTCTTCCTCCTCGGCCAAGTTGTAGAGCTTTTCGGGCTCGCTGATCATGGAGTCGCCCGTTTCGATGCGGCAGGGGAAGTCCTTTTCGTCCACACCGTATTTGTCCAGCATGTCGTGGTAGCTCTGCTCCGAAAGGCTCTGCTTCCGGCTGGCGCTCCTGAGGGTGGAGGAAGGGAAATAGGCGTTGGACCGATCCTGGACGAAGTAGGCTATGGTTTCGATGCGGTGGTGCTTTGCCAGGTAGAGCGCCACCTGGAAGGCCGTTTCCGAGGCCTCGGTAAAATCGATGGCGCACAGCGCTTTTTTGAGCCGGTCGGCATCGGGGTTTTCCGTGACGAACAAGATGTGGCAGGGTGCGTTTTCGGCGATTTTCTTTCCGTAGTGCCCTTTGCGCTCCTCCCCGAATTTCTGGCCGATCAGGGTGAGGTCGATCCCGTTCTCTCCGATATACTCCAGGATCCCGTCGGCCGCATCCTCTTGTTCGATGCGGGTGACCACCCGGATGGAATGCGACTTCCTGAACGACTCGTCAATCAATTCGTCGAGCTCCTCCCGGATCTTCTGCGCAAGGGAGTCCCGGACCTCGGCGAAGGATTTCCGGCGCCGCTCGGGCAGATCGTATGCCTGTATTGCATGAATGAACGTAACATCGCCGGCATCGAAGAGATCGGCCACATATGCCGCGTACTGGATCATTGAAGGATCGATCTCCGTAAGGTCCAGGCAGACCAGGATGTGATTGATTGCCTCCATTGCAAATGCCTCCTCCAAATTACTCCTGTTGACCGCGTCCCGTTGGTGTCGAATCCTCGCCGCCCCCTTCGGAATTGCCCTCCAGCATCTGGCGAACCAGGTTCTGATAGGATTCCTTTTCAACGGCCTTTTCCCTCAGCAGTACGGCTTCGTGCTCAT
>CAYVUX010000510.1:0-2989 GCA_964455075.1 uncultured Desulfobacteraceae bacterium
GGAGCTTGCAAGGCTTCCGACGACCGCCATAATTGTCAGGAATCGTGTACTTAAAACGATAGAACGTTCGACTTCTCTCCATTTACTCATAGCCCATCCCACTTTCTACCCATTCCGGCCGCCTATTTCCCTCCCCTCCACTCCAGCCAGCCCGGCCTGAGTTAAACTGACGGTGGATAAATCCAAGCGCAATCGCAAGACCCCTGGCTAAAACTCAAGGGGTGACCATGGCTGGAAGGAGATCATCCATGCGCAAAATCAACAAATTGTTCAGGCGAAAATGGATCGCTGGATCCTCTGCCGGGCAATTCGCCAAAAGCTCTAAAAGGCAGTCGAGAGTTAAGGTTTGACCTCGATCCGTTTGACGGTTTCCTTGAGGTGCTTGGCAGGAACAAACGTGAGTACCTTTCTGGCGGGAATCTCCATCATCTCACCCGTCCTGGGGTTCCTTGCCCGCCGCGGCTTCCTCTCCTTAATTCTGAAGGTTCCGATGCCGGGCCACCGGATGTCCTTTCCCTCACCGACCAGACCGACAAGGGCCTCTCCCACCGCCTCGAATGCCCGCTCTGCGTCCGCCTTGCTGGAAAATCGTTCGGATCCCGCCTCCAGCACCGCGCTCACCAAGGCTTTCTTGCCTACCGGTTTTTTGGCCGGGGATCGTTTCTGCGGTGCCCGCTCCGATTTTCCCTTCAGATCACCCAAAGACAGACCGGCAAGAGCCAGGCTGCAACTCAAGCACCTCTCCAACTCCTGGTCCATTTTTTCCGAGACGTAAAAAATCAGCCCACGATCCGGAACGTTCCTGCAGAAGATCTCGGTTCCGCACTCCGGACAGTACCTGACTTCACATACCAAATGGTCGTCACGGTCCATGTCCTGTCTCCCCTTTGGGTTTCCGGTTTTACCTCAAGATGTGCATCCCCAGCGAAAATCGCAGGATAGGCAAGTATGCAATCGGGTTTATGCTCCCGCTGCCCTTTCGCACCCCGGAGGCGTTCTCTGAACAGTTTTTAGTGTAGCTTCCGGCAGAAGTTGCCGAAATGGGGTGAAGAATGTATTTCCGAAAAGTGGCATTTAGTATAACATTAATGCATGATGCACGTCATGAAGCGAACACCGCCGGTCGCGCCGCGGAAATACAGGATGCATGCAGGATAGCATGTTGCAATCCCATCGAGGTTCACGTCTGAATCGGCAAAGCTGTGAAACCAGCGTCTTCTCACCATTGAACCGTCCGCAAAAAGACGGCGAATGGCGGGCCGAAAGCCCAGCAGAGAAAGGAGGATTGAAGAATGGAATTTATCATAGGGATCATCATCCTGATCGCAGATATCTGGGCGATCCTTCAAACCATTCAGTCGCCCGGGGCTACAGCGGCAGGAAAGCTCTTGTGGATCTTGCTGATTCTGGTCCTGCCGGTCATCGGTTTGATCATCTGGTTCTTCGCAGGCCCACGGGGCCCGAGGAAAGCGCGGCGTACCGTTTAGGCTAGACCCCTTCCTTGGGCCGCCGAAGTCTTCCAGGCGGTCAACATCCGGTTTTCGTCCTTATGCCTTTGAAAGGGCATGAGGAATCCTGACATTCTGATTCGGCCTGAGGGTTCACGGCTTGCCGGCGAAACCGGATATCCATCGGCCGGATAATCTTGTTCGCGGCTTGCGCCGCTTTTACAGAAATTTCTTCCTATTTCCCCTGTGGGAATCATCCAGGTATCGGTTTTTTTCGGTTATCAAGAGCCTTTTGTACGACCAAACCTCATCCAAACCCACAAAAATCCGGAAAACATGTGTCAACAGGTGTCAACAGTTAAGGTTTGACCCGGGGACTTCACATCGGAAAAGCGAAAAAGAAGATTAACTTTTGGAAAAAGATACGGCAAATTGATGAGGTACCAAGGCGAACCCGTCTCGTTCATTGGGCTACGGCCCTAAAGACCGCGACGCACTTTTCCAATTAACCGGCAGCCATTTCAAAGTTCTGACAATGCCGGCCTCCGAGTACGCTACAGGGTTTTCACATCTTAAGTTGCTGTTTTTTTACCCAAATATACCAGCGGATTACGAAATTCCAAAAGTCTGTCAACAATCAAGGGTTGAGCCAGGAAGGCTGTCGATTTGTTTCCTCATCGGATTCTGCTGGAGGGTGGACACTTGCAGGATTTCCGCAGAGGGGGGATTGCGCATACTTGCAGTACGCCGCGGCGACGAAAATAAAGGATGTCACCGATCCCGAGCGCATTTCCATCCATAAATGGCCCTTTTCTTCGCAGCGCTTCGCGGTGACTCAAGACCCCACCCTACGGGCGGGTCCACAGTTTCCGCAATCTCGGCGTCAAACAGCGGAGTTCCTTGTGGGGCGTACCATTGGCACGAGCTCAGACCTCATCCGGGACATGGGTATTTTCCCATGGTCTTCTACAAAAACGCAGCAGATAAGGAGGGTTATGCGATGAAAATCCGGGCGTTCGTTTATGGAAGGGAAGGTCACCACTTGGGCAGGACGTGTACTCGCATTGCAGGCTGCACCTTGATGGTCGCAGCAGCCTGCCTGTGGATGTTTGTATCGCATGCGTCGGCCGGGGGACTTTCAGCAAAGGGCGACCAAGCCTGGCATCGGGACATCGCTTGGATTGGAGATTCGCCTGCAACTGGAGATTTTTTTGGCGATTCCGTTGCGGCCGGAGACTTCAACGGAGACGGGTACAAGGACCTCGCCGTGGGGGTGGACGGCGAGGACATCGGCGGCATATCCGACGCCGGTGCCGTCAACGTAATCTACGGCTCGGCCTCCGGACTCACGGCCGCGGGCAACCAAGTCTGGTTCCAGGACGTCGACGGCATCGAGGATACGTGTGAGGCCGGCGATCATTTTGGAAGTTCCGTTGCGACCGGCGATTTCGACGGCGACGGCTCCGCCGACTTAGCCGTAGGTCTGGACTTAGGGCTCACTCAAAAATAACTTCCCATTTTCCCATCTCAGCTTCGGGCCA
>CAYVUX010000511.1:0-2974 GCA_964455075.1 uncultured Desulfobacteraceae bacterium
CCATAGCCCTGGTGGACAAGGCCTCGACCCTGGGCCGCGGCGGGCTGGCCGCGGTCATGGGGTCGAAAAACCTCAAGGCCGTCATCGCCCGGGGCCGCGAACGCCCGGAGATTCACGACGGGCATGGTCTCAAGACATTTCTCTCCGGTTTTCGGGATCGTCTCAAGCGATTCAAGAATCATCCCCGGGTCCTGAAACTGGGGATCATGGAGAACTGGGACAATTATGTTCAGCAGCTCACGGCCTGGAAAAATTTCAGCCGGGTGTTTCCCCGTGAGAAAGCGGATCTGCTCTACGGTCCCGAGGCATATCAGAGTTTCCGGATCAAGCGGTTTGGCTGTCCCTCGTGCTTTACCCCGGACAAAGACCGTATCGAGGTGACGGAAGGGCCCCACAGCGGGTTTACGACCACCACCACGTCCTATCTGAACAGTGCCCTGTTCGGCCCCACCTTTGATCTCAACAAGCCGGGAGACAGAACCGTGAGTCTTCGTTTGGTGGACGGGCTCGACCGCCTGGGCCTGGACATGTTTACCTTTGGGAGCATGATGGACTTTCTCATCACCCGGTACGAATCCAACGCCCTGGATGGGTCCAGGTTTCACCTCGGCTTGAAACGGGATGCAAAAGCTATTGAAGCATGGGCCGAGGCCTTATCCAAACGGGAAGGATCGGCAGGCATTCTGGGAGAAGGCTGGGATGCGTTGCTCACGTCGTTGGGAGAGGATCATGGGGCCTACGCCCCCATCATCAAGGGCTGCGATGTCATATGGGAGCCCCGATTGGTGGGGCTGGGCACCATGGAATTTGAGCAGATCGTCTCGTTGAAGGGCCCCCGTTCGGCGAGCGCAGGCTCCCCCACCTATATCCCCGGGATGACCAGGGAGAGCCTGCCTTTATTTGCCCGCCACCTGGATCGTATGGGTGCGGATGAGGCCGCGGTTTCCCGGATTATGGACCATCCTCTCGGCTTTAACGTGGGCAGGATGACCAGATACGCAGAGGACTGGTACACGGTCTTAAGCAGTTTGGGCGTCTGCAACCGCCATTTCAACAACCGGTTTTACAGCCTTTCATCCTGCTGCGAGCTGTATTCGACCATCACCGGTTTTCCGGTTGATGAGGCGGAAATGAGACGCGCAGCCGCTCGAATCTGGGATACCCTCAAGACGCTCAACCAGGCAGAAGGGTTCGGCCCTGAGGAGGATAAAGCGCCCGAAATGTGGTTTGCGCCCATGACGGGGGAGAAAGGCGAACCGCTGGTCCTGCGGGATTACTTCGGCGAATCGGAATTGGGCCGGGAGGATGTGGCCCAATTGGTCCGGGATTATTATGACGAAAGGGGCTGGAAAGAAGGCCGCGCGGCCTCTACACCGCCTGCCGAGAGTTTGAAAAGCCCTTCTCCGCCCCTGTAGAGGATGCCGGAAACGCCGCTCGATGGTTTCGGGGGTCTGTGATATGGATAATCCGAAAGCACGGTGGGAACCCTCCCGAAGACGCCCTGAACACCACGGCCTTCCGGTGCCGCACGAAGTCAAGGCCAATTGCAGATCGGCATAAAGATGAGATCGTCGGTCTGATATCCGCCGATGGTCAGCTTCCCTGAAGAAAGGGTGAGCGAATCCCAGGCGCCCTTTTCAATGACGACCTCCTGGAGGACCAGAATTGACCGGGGGTCCCGATATGATTGTCGAGGATGGCACACCCGGTCACATCGGCCAGGCGGATTCCGGCGTCCGTGGTGCGGCCTATGATCCGGAATCCTGGATAGTGACCCCATCGGCGGTGATACGGAAGGCGGGCAGGCTGATATCGTCCGCGTAGATCTGAGGGGGGCTGGCGGCGTCCGCGGCGCGAAGGGTGAGGGGTTTGCCCACCGTGATGTTCTCGAAATAGTTGCCGGCGGCCACCAGGATCGTATCGCCGGTAACGGCGGCGGGTACGGCGCTCTGTATGTAGTTGTAACCGCCGGGTCCCACGATCAGCGTAGCCGCATGCAGGCGACCGGCGAAAATCAAGGCCGCCAGGAATACGGCGACCGTTGCTATCCGATGAGGAAGGGGCATCGTTAAATCCGGTGATTCACACGCATTTCGAGTTGAATCCATTAGCAGTCTCGCAAAAAGTGCCCTTTTGTCGCCTGGAGAATTCCTTTTTACTGAATGGCCGGCTCTTTCTAACAATAAAATCGACCTTGAACCCTGTCTGCAGATGAATCACATTGAACATGCCCCGAGTGGACACCACATCTCTCGCCGCGTCCGAGCTCACGTAAAATGCGCTGCCGAGGTTCCGCACAAATTCATTCAGAGAATCGGAGTCTACTTCTATGACAATATCGGCATCATAGGTTGTCCGGGGCACCCCATGCAGATTGCCGGCAAAGGAGCCCGTAAGCATGTAGTCGATGCCACAACCTTCCAATCTGTTGAGAACGAACTGTAATACTTCATCCGGGCTCATGGCAAGATCTCGTCGGCCTCCGGGTAAGCAGTGCGGAAAAGTTCTTCAGGCAAGGTCAAACGGATCGCCTCTAAACGGATTTGCCGCTCATCATAATGAGGATGGCGTCTTTGCACTCCCTCGAGCAAAAGCATTCGCGAGGTCCGAGAAAGCTCAACAGCGGCTCGCAAACGGCCCTCAGGTCCCATGCGCCTGAGAATCTCAATCTGTTTCCTTTCAGCGTCTCTCGTCGTGTCTTCCATGTTTATTCACTTTCTCGGAAGTGTTGACACGCTATTTAGCCTATCCTTATCTTATTGATATGTCAACATAAAATAGAAGAAATCGGTCTCTTCTGGAAACCTCTCCACGCAATGAAGGCGTTGTCACGGCGACTTTCCGCGCCGAAGTTCCAACGCAGGCGGCTAAGTTTTTGGCTGATAAGAACTCGCGTTTAGAACCTCCGGATCCCCGAAGCGGATGCAGTGGGCGAGGCACACGTTGTCGGCGCAGGCCGGTATGAGGCCGCGGT
>CAYVUX010000512.1:0-2967 GCA_964455075.1 uncultured Desulfobacteraceae bacterium
AATGTCAACTCGATTTGGCAGCATAGCTTTTCAAAGAGCTAAAGTGTTACATCTTTTTTAACGATCTGTGGACTTATCATTCAGAAGCGAGGTGACTTATGCGGTGTTCTTACGGATTCACAGGCGTGCCCAGACGTAAGCTTTCGTTGATTTCTTTTGTCTTCTTGACGGTCTTGCTGTCATTCCTTTCCGAGCCGTTGGGAGGCCCTCCGGTCTTTGCATCGGAACAGAATGAAGCCGCGGAAGAGCTCACCGTACAGGCAGGAATGCCGGTTCCGAGCGGCCCCAATGCCTTTGCTTATGACCCCGTTCCGGTACCGATTCTGAGCGAAAACCCCGGGGAGGCCAGGCCTATAGGCGTGGGACCCGTAAGCATCGACCATGATCTCACTCTTCAAATCGGTCTTGAAGCGTTCGTCTCGCGGGTTGACATCTATTTGATCATGTACATGCCGGCTCTTTCCGACACGTTTTTCTTTTTCCAACCCGACGGGTCGCTCGCCCCTTTTCCCACGGGTTTCAAGCCATGGAAGGCCGGCAAAACCGGGCCGGTAAATGAGAAACTTTTCGGGACAATCCCGCTTTACCTGCTTCCCTCGGGGGATTACGTCTTTTTCCTGCTTGCGATTCCAAAGGGGACGCCTCCGGAGTCTCTGGGAAAGAACTTCTACCTTTGGACCACAACCGTGGAGAACCTGCGCGTCTCCGACATGGCAAACCGTGCCGCCTACCTTGGGGGAGATGCAAAAGCCGCAGCAACCATCATCATGGCCCTTGGAAGGGATTATCCTCTCAAAACCGTAGCCGACGCCGTCATGGCGGGAAAACTTAAGAAGTTCGGGGAGATCGAGGTGGGGACCACAAAGCAGCTTGAAACCTCCGACGAAGATATTCCACCCATCTGCGGTGACGCCCCCAGTCTCTTTGAATGCAAAAGCAATTTAATCACAGCTCTCAAGACACTGTCTGATGAAGTCGATGAGGCTCTCACCGAGTGGAACAAAGCCCCGAAGGAGTTCGAGCGTTTGATCACGGCCTTTACTACTTACCTGGGAAGTATAGGTTATTCCGGGGCTCAGATCAGCGACGCGATCCTGGGAACCTATATGGGCGGTGACACAAAGATTTACATCCCGCCCCAACCATACTGTACGAATTTTCCGCTTGGCGGAATTGTTAAGGCCGGTGATTCATACACGGGATGCGGTGATTTTATTGAGCCTGAAATTGACCGTGATGAAATTGCGGACCTCTTTTCCGATATGGATCCGGACGACTTTACCTCCATGGAACCGGGGACAAAAGGAATGACTTTCCCCGCCTACTACAAGGGAACAGGCTCGGCGACATTGTTTTACTCCAACCCGAATTCCGGCGAGGTCGATTGCGTCATGGAGAATCTTGTCTATGTCGCCAAGGTTGGGGGAATAGGCTACTGGGACGGAAGACTCAAGGTCTACTCGGACGGGTATCCGAGCAAAACTGTCACAGGCGAACTTGAGTGTCTACCCAGTTCAAGGACTTGGGGCGTAGCCGAAGGACTTTACACGACTGACGGCAAGTACTACGAGGTCTTCAGCAGCGATACATACTCCGGACTTGCAAGCGTCAAGTTCAACAAACACGGGCTCTGGGGCGGTGTGATGGGAACGGACATCCGTGAGGTGTATAAGGGCACGCAGACAACCGTGAAAGAATGGATGTTTGATCTCTACAAATGCAGCGAGGCGGAATTCAACGCCGTTATCGGGGATTGATGATGCGAACTCCACGGAGTCCGTCAAAAAAGACTCCGTGGAGTCTCGGCGATCTTTTTTAAAGATGCCTCAAGCCCAGCCACGAATGCAATCCAGACGCCGACGAGCTGCCAAAGAAGCTTGGTTTTTTACCGGCATCCCCCCTTTTCTCCTTTTGAGGGCAACGTACGGTCACTTGTGTCCCAACGTTTAGTCGAATAAATTCAACTGGTTATCAATTTCGTGTTGAATTGTTTCGTAATGGCTCTCGCTAAGTGTTTAAAATAACGGCGTTGTTTCGAAGACAGTGATGCTCAAAACCTGTAAAATTGTGTAGAGGCTGAGGTTTAAATGGAGACGCTTTTTGATAATAGCCACGAGGACGTAGACTGATACAGCGATCCATATTTGGGTCTTGACCGCATTCTCCGTCGTCCCGAAAAATGACTTTGATACGTAGGTGCATGGCTTAAGATAAACGGGACAAAAATCCGAGTTAATTACCCCACACCTCCCGAGTCCTGAGGGAGGTAAAGAGATGGTAAAGAGGCGGAACTGGGAGCAGATCGGGGAGCTTATCGGTAAAATCAAAGCTCAAGGCCTGAGCATTA
The DNA here is from genome assembly GCA_964455075.1 of uncultured Desulfobacteraceae bacterium. Lineage (GTDB taxonomy): Bacteria > Desulfobacterota > DSM-4660 > Desulfatiglandales > Desulfatiglandaceae > CAYVUX01. The sequence goes on from CAYVUX010000512.1 coordinate 2,348, forward strand.
AAGAAGGAGCGAGCCATTTCGGAATCAGCCCATGGGTGCTTTATGGCTACAACCGCCGACAGAAGGAAGGAGGGATAAAAGGTGCGGTGGAGGTCGGCTCGATGGGGGACAAACCTGCAAGAGGGGGCATTCGTTTACCTGTTGAGATCCGGAACCTGATACTGGATCATCGCCGGGAGCATCCGGGCCATGGATTTAAACGGATCCAGGATGATCTGAAGAAGAAGCATCTGGTGGTGGTGACGCGCAAGCAGATCCGTTCGGTTCTCAAGGAACACGGTGTGTTGGAAGTTCTGGATTCGAGCTTTGACCGCAAGGAGGAACCGGCTAAAGGGACACGACGGTTTGAAGCCGGTTATGCCGGAGAGCTCTACCAGATGGATGTTACCTATGTGTATATCAGGGGGATCCTGGTTCTTTATCTGGTTGTAATAATTGATGACTACAGCCGTTTTTGCGTTGCGGCTGATCTGTGCCGGGACCAGAAAGGGAGCACATTAATAGAGGTTGTCCACAACGCCGGGATACGCCATGGAACCCCCCGAAAGCTGTTAACGGACCAGGGCCGGGGTTTTTACACCTGGAGCATGGAGCGGACGGCCTTTCAACATTATCTCGAT
>CAYVUX010000513.1:0-1100 GCA_964455075.1 uncultured Desulfobacteraceae bacterium
GATGGGAAAATGGGAAGTTATTTTTGAGTGAGCCCTAAGTCCGAAAAAGATCAGGATGAAGAAGGACACGGCGCAAGCGATAAAGGCCATTTTTCTGCGCTCGGATACGGAGTTCTGCTCGGTGAAAAGCACAAAGAAGGGGAGGTTCCCCAGTGGATCCATGATAATGATCAGGGGGATCAGGAATTTCAGGAACTGGGAGAGGATATCCGTGTCCATGGAAGCCGGTTGCCTTCCTTTCAAGTCGCTGCAAGAATCCACACCCTATGGGTGTGATCATGTGGACTGGCTAAGCCTGCCCCGTACTCGATGCGGGGGCATCCGGGTCTAGCCGGGATTCAGGATTTTACTGGATTCCGGCCTGCGCCGGAATGACGATAAATACATCATGATCGCCCTTAGAGGGGGTAAGACAAAGCCCCGTCCTTTGGGCGGGAGATTATTCAAGTCTACCGGATAGCTTTCAGAACTGCTATTTTTGTTCTCTACCAGAAGGCTGACCCAGTACCCATCCCGCGGGCTCCCCGGTCTCGATTTGGATTGTCCAACTTCCCTCTGTGTCGGTGCAGGTTGCCTATCCACAAGCCACGGTTTTTTCTGGATTCCGGCCTGCGCCGGAATGACGGAGGAGGCGGATTCCGGCCTGCGCCGGAATGACGGAGTGGCTTTTTCTGGATTCCGGCCTTCGAGGGTGTGTCGCAATTCGTCATCCCGGACCCCGGGTCGGAGTCCGGGACAGGTCTTGATTTGGGATCCACAAGTCCACGAAAAGATGGCGGTTTTCTGGGTTCCGGATCTCCCTTGCTTCGCTGCGGTCGTCCGGAATGACGGTTTTTCGAGTTGCGACACAACCTCTTCCCGGGCTACGCAATTTGTCATCCCGGCCAAGTCCCGTGAAACGGGACGCGAGCCGGGATCCAGAATTTCTCGATACGATGTCCTTTTTCTGGATTCCGGATCTCCCTTGCTTCGCTGCGGTCGTCCGGAATGACGGAGAAAAGCAGCAGATTCCGACTCGTGAGACTTCATCGTAACAGATACCGGGGTGAACCAGTACCCTTTTCATCGCCCCGGGAGATACCGAGGCCCAGCGATCCTGG
>CAYVUX010000513.1:1110-2962 GCA_964455075.1 uncultured Desulfobacteraceae bacterium
TCGAATCTCTCTCCGCTTCGCGTCGTTCGTCCGGAATGACGGTTTTTCGGACTGCGGCGCTGTCTGCTTCGCCGGAATGACGGCGTGAACCGGCTACCTAAATGTTTTTTCCTTATCTTGCAGCAAGCTTCTCCTTACTGCCCGCTCCAGTTTCCAGCCGCGGTAGAGCTCGTCTCCTGCCGTCCGGTTGAATAGCGAAACGCGTCTCTGTCCCAGTCGGGCACGGAGCTCCGGGCAGAGAAAGTTTACACAGAAGGCGTCGCGAGCCCGGAGCTTGCAGCCTTGGGTGCCAACGAAAAAACAGTGCCCTTTGATTTCCCTGGACTCAGGAAGAGATGCTCCCAGGAGCAGGTTGATGAGGAGGAGAACGGCGTCATACCACTCTTCCACGCCTTCGAAACAACAGCTGCCTGTATCGCGGCTTGCGCATTCGCCGCATGTTCCGGGGAATTTCATGTCTTCCATGAGCCGCCAGGTTTGCTTTGCGGCCCGGGCATAGTCCTCAACGAGGCCTTTTAACGGGGCCGCTGTACAGATCGTTTCCCCGTACCGCCGGTGGAACGCCTCGGCGAGAAGGATCTTGTCCCGGATCGAAACAGACCCTCCCCGGGGAGGATCCGTTGCTTTCATTGGCGGTTTCGTGCGGTGGTCTTTCATCATTTTGCGCTGCCGTGGCGTAGGATTAAAGCCTGCCGATTCTCAAAATATGTCCTTGTATCGGCCTGGGGCGCCTTGCCTTCCATGTGAGCATTTCCGTCCCGCGGTGTTTTCCGATCCGGTCCTGGAGCCTGAAGAAGGTGCTTCTCCCCGGATCGGCAATGAGCACCAGCCGCACCCCCGCCCGGACGGCACGCGAGAAGAGCCTGCTCAATGGCTCCACCATGGACTCCCAGAAGCACACGTCCGCCGCTATCAATGCATGGAACTTCCGGAGGTGCTGGATTCTCAGGTCGTCGAAACCTTTCTCAACGGTTTGCACCCTGACCCCGTTTATCTCGGCATGAAGCTGGAGGTAAGGGAAAACATTGGGGTCAATGTCCGCTGCGGTGACGTCGGCGTGAAATTTTTTTGCACAAAAGATCCCTGAAAGCCCCCATCCGCATCCCACTTCAAGCACATGGATTCGTTCAGGCAACCCCTTTCGTTTGAGATAATCGATGAGCAGCCAGCTCGAGGACCAGAGGCGGTTTCCATGCGCAGACGGGCTGTGGGTCCGCTTGAGACTTCGGATCCGTTTGTGGCGCGAAAAGAGAATCTTGAGCCCCTGTACGCGCATTTCTTTGCGGCTTTGATCGGCCAATGGAAAATCTCTCCTTTACAGGAGCCTCAGCCTGCCGTCCGTGGTTTCCGTGTACGGGTTGTTTTTCACTTGTCCGAAGCACGGCTTAAGGACTGCGAAAAAGGGTTATTCCGCAATTTGTGTACCTCTTAGAATTCGGATCGCTCTTAAGGGGGAATGTCCCGGTTTCCCAACTCTTCGACATTTTCTGGATTCCGGCGCCTGTCCTCGATCCGTGATTCGACACTGTCTCCCAATGAAAAAACGTCATTCCGGACGACCGACGCAAAGCAAGGGAGATCCGGAATCCAGGAAAAGGACATCATATCGTGAACTTCTGGATCCCGGATCGCGCCCTGTTCACAGGGCTTGTCCGGGATGACGAATTGCGACACAGTCTCTTCCCCGGAATGACGGGAAGCCTCAGGGCAAAATCAGAATGTCAAGATTTGTCACTTCTTTTCAAAGATATAAGGACGTAAGAACAGGATGAGTCCTTTGGCAACCATTAGGTATCCATTTTCCGGAAGAACCTCCTGGAATCGTCACACAAGGAGATACACGCCCTTACGG
>CAYVUX010000514.1:0-2957 GCA_964455075.1 uncultured Desulfobacteraceae bacterium
TACCAGCCCGTGAGACTCGGAACAAAGAAAAAGGCCCCGCGTCCCGGAGGGGCGGGGTCCAGCAACGGCTGGAGGAGCTACCAACCAACGCATGGGTTAGGGGTCGCAGAAAACCCGATCCAGCCACCAACCCCTTCCGTCGGCCTGGGCGCCCGGCCGGTGCATATTCCTTTTGCGGGCATTACCCATTGACCGTGAATTCCGTGAGTTTATAATAAAAGTGACTGCGCCGGCCATACGACAAGGCCGGCGGCTCCGAAGCAACAGATTTCCTGAAGTGTTCTACTGCGGCGTCTTCGGCCGCGGGACAAAAAAACCGAAACCAGGGGTCCCTGGAGGTCACGTGAGACGGATTTCAGCGATGGGGGGTACCGGGTTTTTCCTGGTTTGCCTCCTGGTCTTCGTCATGGTTTCCGCGGACGCGGGGGGCGGCGAGACTCCCCGGCCGCAGGCAACCGAGAACTCGGAATACCCGGGACGGCCGGGAGCAGGCCAGACGCCTCCCGGAGGACCCCCGGACAGGAAGGAGGCTTACATGGCAGGGCCGGACAAACTCAGCGAGGAGGAAGGCAAACGGCTCATCCAGGAAGCAAGGGATGCCATAGAAGACAGCCTGTTCAACCGCGAAGAAAAGAACAAGAAGGGGGATGCGACCGGTTCCACGGATTCTCCGAAATTCAACGAGCATCGGGGAACTTTCGTTACCCTGACTATGGAGGGCCGGTTGAGAGGCTGCATCGGGCACATTATCCCTCAGGGGCCCTTGATCGAGGAGGTGAGAGAGAACGCCCTGAACGCCGCCTTTCGAGACCCCAGATTTCCTCCCCTGTCAAGCAAGGAATGGGAGAACGTCGAGGTCGAGCTCAGCATCCTGACGGAGCCCCGGCCCCTGGATTATCGAGACGCCGAGGATCTTCTGAGCAAACTTCGTCCCGGAATAGACGGGGTCATCATCAAAAAGGGCTACCACCAGGCCACCTTCCTGCCGCAGGTCTGGGAGCAGCTTCCCGAGAAGGAAGCCTTTCTCGGAAATCTCTGTCTCAAGGCCGGCCTGGAGAACGACGCATGGAAGGCGGGGGACCTGGAGGTATCCACCTATCAGGTTCAGGCATTTGAGGAATAGCGCCCAGAGAAGAAACTCCCCCCGGATCCATACCAAGACGCTGATCGTCTGCTCGATCGTGGGTACCGGGGTCTCCTCTGTTGTCACCCAACTGCTCACCATCCGGGAGTTTATCTCCCAGTTTCAGGGCAATGAGATTACCATCTCCCTGGTTCTCTTTTCCTGGCTGGTTATGGGCGGCCTGGGAAGCCTTGCGGCCAAGACGGTCAGGAACGCTTCCCTCTCCATCTATTCCCTCCTGATGGCGGTTGCGTGCATCTGGCCGCTGGGGCAGTTGATCGGCATACGGCTCTTGCATGACCAGGCGTTTGTTCACGGGGCCTCCCCCGGGTTTTACGCCGTGTTTGCCTGCATCGCAATCGCCACCGCCCCCTACTGTCTCTTGATCGGCTTTGTCCTGCCCTATGCGCTCTACCTCCTTAAACGGGAAGATGAACACTACGAAAGCGGGCACCTCTACCTCACGGACGGGATCGGCGACGTCCTGGGAGGAGCGCTCTTTAGTTTCCTCCTCGTGTATTTCTTGAAGCCGTTTCCAACGGTCGCAATCGCCTCCGCCCCCCTGATCGCGGTTGCTGCAATTCTTTTCCTGAGAAACCGCGCCTTCCCTCTCCTGGTGCTATTTCTCGTCGGCATTTCTGCATTTTTCACGGTTGCGGCCAGCCCGGGGATCCAGCGGGAGACACTGGCGCTCCAGTACGGCCATATCGTGCACTACCTGGAATCTCCTTACGGAAGAATCGTGATCTCCAGGGAGGGAGATCAGCACACGGTCTGGGCCTCCGGAACTCCGATCCACTCGGGGCCCGACGTCATCCTGCGTGAGGAGAAGGTACACTATCCGTTAAGCCAGCTCCCGGATGTGGCCGACGTCCTCCTGGTGGGAGGGGGGCTGGGAGGTACGATAGACGAGATCCGCAAATACGGTCCGTCCCGCGTGGACTACGTGGAGCTCGACCCCGCCCTGACCGAGGAAGCGAAGCGCCTGGGGCTGATTCCTGCGTACCCCTTCCTTCACATTGCAAATACGGACGGCAGGCGCTACATTCAGAGAACGAGGCGAACCTACGACGCCGTGATCCTGGACCTCCCGGACCCGGACACGTTCCAGCTCAACCGCTTTTTCACCGACGAGTTTTTCGCCCTGGTCAAGGAGGTGCTGAGACCGGGAGGGGTCCTGTCCATGACTGCGGAATACTCGCCGAACTACATCGGGGAGATCCGGAAGAAAAAGCTTTCCATACTGTACAGAACGGCCCGGCGTCATTTTGAAAACGTGATGGTTCTGCCCGGGGAGAAGGCCTATTTCCTGTGCCGGGAGGGCCCGCTTACGGCGGACATTCCGGCCAGGCTGAACGCAAAGTCCGTTGAGACCTCCTACGTGGAGGGGTATTATCACGGCAACGTGACCAAGGAGAGAATTCGTCGACTGCGCGGTACCCTGGACGAAGACGGGCCCGTCAACAGGGACTTTGAGCCTGTTCTCATGAAGACCGTGTTCGAGGAGTGGTTCGCCAAGTTCGCCAGCTCCCCCAAGGTGTTCTTTGCCGTCCTCGCGGTGCTGGCGGCCGCCTACGCCGCCTCCCTGAGGAAAGAAGAATACGTGCTCTTTACGACCGGGCTGGCGGCCATGGGCGTAGAGATGCTCGTGGTTTACGCATTCCAGGTAGTCTATGGTTACGTGTACCTCGAGATCGGCGCCATCGTGACGGTCTTCCTGCTGGGGCTTCTCCCGGGGGCGTTTTTCGGCCTCCGCCGCCCAGCGAAGAGCCGCCGGATGCTCCTGGCGGCCGAAGGACTGCTCATCGCCCTTCTTGCATGCGCTTTGGCGTGG